>NZ_JBSRZW010000013.1:0-78970 GCF_054058015.1 Thermostichus sp. MS-CIW-30 | reverse complement strand
TCTACTATATCCCTCTCAATGACTTTTGCCAAACCGCCTAAAGCTCAGTAAATTCAGCAAAGTTCAGGGTTTTGGGGGTTAGAGGCATGCTCTGCCGCTCACCCCCACGGGTGTGGGGACAACTGGGCATACTCGTTTCAAACAAGATGAAGACCCTTCGCCGCTGACCCTCACCCCTTGCGGGCGAGGGGAGCTGGGGATCAACCAACCAGCTGTTCCACAGCCGTTTGCAATGACCAGGCAAAGCAAGGGGGAAACCCCAGAGGCTGCCTAGCCCGCCTGGCTGCGCAACTGCCGCAAGAGCCGCTCAAACTCTTCCGGCAGGGGAGCGGTAAACTGCAGCGGCTGGCCTGTGCGCGGGTGAACAAAGGAGAGCTTCCAGGCATGGAGAGCTTGGCCGCCCAGCTTAACAGGGCTGGTTTTGCTCTGGGTGTAGAGGGGATCCCCGACAATGGGTAGGCGCATGTGGGCAGCATGCACCCGAATTTGATGGGTGCGCCCGGTCTCCAGCTCAAACTGCATCAGGGTGTAGTTGCCCAGCCGCTCCAACACTTGCCAGTGGGTTACCGCCACTCGCCCTTGGCCAGGGGTCAGGACGGCCATTTTCTGCCGATCCACCGGGTGCCTCCCAATGGGGGCAGAGACGGTGCCTTGGCTTTGGGCCGGCCGGCCAAACACCACCCCCAAGTAGATGCGCCGGGCGGTTTTGGCCTGGATCTGGGCTTGTAGGTGCTGGTGGGCCTGATCGTGTTTGGCAATCACCAGGGCACCAGTGGTGTCTTTGTCAAGGCGATGGACAATACCTGGACGCAGCTCGCCGTTGATGCCTGAAAGATGGGGGCAGTGGGCCAGCAGGGCGTGCACCAGGGTGCCACTGGCGTGGCCGGGGGCGGGGTGCACCACCAAACCGCGGGGCTTGTTGATCACAAGCAAATCGTCATCTTCGTAAAGAATGTCCAAGGGGATCGGCTCCGGCTGCAGGGCAGTCGGGGTGGCTGGCGGGATCCGCACCTCGACTTCATCCCCAGCTTGCAGGGGGCGATCCTTATCCCGGCAGGGCTGCCCATTGAGCCAAACCTGGCCCTGGCGGATAAGCTGCTGCAGGCGCGACCGCGACAGCTCCGGCAGTTGCTCTGCCAATCCTCGATCCAGCCGCAAGCCCTGCTGTTTTTCCGTCACCCTGATCTGGCGAATGTCTGCTGCAGCCTCCTTGTGGCCCTCCATGCCGTTGTTGCCCAAATCGCCTTCTTTGACCATTGTGGCAGCCCGGCTACTTTTGCACTGAGTAAAAAAGGTCGAAGATTTGCAGCAACTTCCACAGGCAGGTGGTGGGGGGATCTGCCTTGTCTCATCGCCTTCTAAGCCTTCTTGGGGGGATCCCTGGGCAATTTTAAGGGGCAGAAAATCCTGACTAGAGTGAGGCTATGGCCCACCAAGAATGAGTTGGGCCGAGTGTTGGCATAGGAGAGCCGGGAGCGATCCCAAGCCGACAACACAGCACACCCCAGCAATTGGCGTTGGCTCAATGGATCGCTCAATGGATCTAAGAAGGAGGTAAGGCATGTCGGATGGAGCAACCAGGGGATCCCAGCTTCAGCAACCCTCTCAACCCCAGCTTGGCTCAGAGCCGCCTTTGGTCTTGCCCCTGACGGAGGTGGGGCTGCGGGACGTTGCCCAGGTGGGCGGGAAAAACGCCTCCTTGGGAGAAATGCTGCAGCAGCTCACCTCAAAGGGAATCCAGGTGCCGACAGGATTTGCCACCACCGCCCATGCGTATCGCCAGTTCATCGCCTCTGCGGGCCTAGAGGAGAAGTTGCAGGAGATCTTCAAAGACTTAGACATTGAGAATGTCCAAAATTTGCGCGAGCGGGGCAAGGCTGCCCGCACCTTGATCTTGCAAACTCCCTTCCCCCCTCAGCTAGAGCAGGCCATCGCCGAAGCCTACCAAAAGCTGTGCGAGCGCTACGGCCCCGACACCGATGTGGCGGTGCGCTCCAGTGCCACGGCAGAAGACTTGCCGGATGCCAGCTTTGCCGGCCAGCAGGAGACCTACCTGAACGTGCGTGGAGTGCGGGCAGTGCTCAATGCCTGTCACCACTGTTTTGCCAGCTTGTTTACCGACCGGGCCATCTCCTACCGCCAAATCAAGGGCTTTGACCACTTTCAAGTGGCCCTTTCGGTGGGGGTGCAGAAGATGGTGCGCTCCGACCTGGCCTGTTCGGGGGTGATGTTCTCCATCGACCCGGAAACCGGCTTCAAAGACGCAGTGCTGATCACCGCCGCCTATGGTCTGGGGGAAAACGTGGTGCAAGGGATCGTCAACCCCGATGAGTACGTGGTCTTCAAACCCACCCTCAAGCAGGGACTGCGCCCCATCCTCTCCCGCAAGCTGGGCAGCAAGGCCCTGAAGCTGGTCTACGACGAGGGGGGATCCCGTTCCACCAAAAACGTGGCTGTCCCCGAAAGCCTGCGCAAGCAATATGCCCTCAAGGACGAGGAAGTCCTGGAGCTGGCTCGCTGGGCCTGCCTGATCGAAGAGCACTACTCGGCGCTGCGGGGCCGCTTCACCCCCATGGACATCGAGTGGGCCAAAGATGGGATCACCGGCGAGCTGTTTATCGTCCAGGCCCGCCCCGAAACGGTGCAGTCGCAAAAAGGGGCCAACCAGCTGACCACCTATCGCTTCACCCAGCCTGGGGCGCAGCCCGAGCCTCTGGTGCGGGGGCGGGCGGTGGGCGAGGCCATTGGCCAGGGCACAGCCCGCGTCATTTTGGATGTGCGCCGCTCGGATCAGTTTCAGGCCGGCGAGGTGCTGGTGACCGAAAAAACGGATCCCGACTGGGAGCCAATCATGAAAAAGGCCAGCGCCATCGTCACCAACCAGGGGGGCAGAACTTGCCATGCGGCCATCATCGCCCGCGAGCTGGGGATCCCGGCCATTGTTGGCTGCGGCAACGCCACGCAGGTGCTCCGTTCCGGGGAGCCCATCACCGTCTCCTGCGCTGAAGGGGAAGAAGGGCGGGTCTACCCGGGCCTGTTGCCCTATGAGGTGACGGAGATCCCGCTGGAGGAGCTGCCCCGTCCCCGCACCCAACTGATGATGAATGTGGGCAACCCAGAAAAAGCCTTCGGCCTCAGCGGGATCCCTTGCGATGGCGTGGGGCTGGCGCGGCTGGAGTTCATCATTGCCAACCACATTCAAGTCCACCCGCTGGCTTTGCTCAACTACGAGCAGGCGGTGAAAGAGGAGCCGCGCCTGGCGGAGCTGACCGCCCAGTATGCCGACAAGCCTGAATACTTTGTGGATAAGCTGGCCCAAGGGGTGAGCACCATCGCCGCCGCCTTCTATCCCAAGCCGGTGATCGTGCGGCTGTCGGATTTCAAGAGCAACGAGTATGCCCACCTGTTGGGGGGATCCCGCTACGAGCCCCACGAGGAAAACCCGATGATCGGCTGGCGGGGGGCCTCCCGCTACACGGATCCCCGCTACCGTGAGGGCTTTGCCTTGGAGTGTCGGGCCATGAAACGGGTGCGGGATGAGATGGGCCTGACCAACGTCATCTTGATGATCCCCTTCTGCCGCACGCCGGAAGAGGGGCACAAGGTGCTGGAAGAGATGGCCCGCCATGGCCTGGTGCGGGGAGAAAACGGTCTGCAGGTGTACGTGATGTGTGAATTGCCCAGCAACGTCATCCTGGCCGACGCGTTTTGCCAGATCTTCGACGGCTTCTCCATCGGCTCCAACGACCTCACCCAGCTCACCCTGGGGTTAGACCGCGACTCAGCCCTGGTGGCCCATCTTTTTGACGAGCGCCACGAGGCCGTCAGGCGGATGATCGCCCAGGTAATCCAGACGGTGAAAAGCCACGGGCGCAAGATCGGCATCTGTGGCCAGGCTCCCAGCGACTACCCTGAATTTGCCCGCTTCCTGGTGCAAGCAGGGATCGATTCCATCAGCCTCAACCCCGATTCCCTGCTGAAAACCCTGCTGGTGGTGGCCGAAGCAGAAGCGGCTGGCGCCCGGTGAGCCCAAAGCCGGCCCAGAGACGTGCGCGGGGATCCCGTCTCCTGAGTTACAATCTCTTCTGCTGTGTTCCCATCCCCATTGATGATCCACGAACTCTCCATGCCGGCCCTCAGCTCCACCATGGAAACGGGCAAGATCGTCACCTGGCTTAAGAACCCCGGCGACCGCGTGGAGAAAGGAGAAAACATCCTGGTGGTGGAGTCCGACAAAGCGGACATGGACGTGGAGTCCTTCCACAGCGGCATCCTGGCCAGTATCCTGGTGCCGGCAGGGGAATCAGCCCCGGTGGGCGCCCCCATTGCCCTGATTGCCGAAAGCGAAGCGGAAGTGGCCCAAGCTCAGGAAAAAGCCAAAGCCCTCGCTGCTGGCGTTACCCCTGCGGCTCCACCTAGCGCAGACCGCGCCTCTGCAGCTCAGCCGACAAGTCCTGCCCCTGCGGCAACCCCCACCTCTACACTGCCAAATGGATCGGATGGCGCCGGATCCCAGCGGGTCGTGGCTTCCCCGCGGGCGAAAAAATTGGCGGAGAGCCTGGGGATCGATCTGCGCACCGTGCGCGGCTCTGGCCCCAATGGTCGCATCGTCGCTGAAGACGTGGAGCGAGCTGCGGCCCTTTCCGCTCCTGCAGTGGCTGCCCCCTCTGCTCCAGCCCCCGCGCCTCCAGCTCCTGTGGCTGTCCCCTTGGGAGAGACAGTTCCCCTCAGCACCCTACAAGCGGCGGTGGTGCGCAATATGAACGCCAGCCTGGGCGTGCCAGTGTTCCACGTCGGCTACACCATCACCACCGATAGCCTGGATCACCTCTACCAACAGGTGAAGCCCAAAGGAGTCACCCTGACGGCCCTCTTGGTCAAAGCGGTGGCCCTGACCCTGGAGAAGCATCCCCTTTTGAATGCCAGCTACACAGAAAACGGCATCCATTACAAATCGGATATCAACATCGCCGTGGCCGTGGCCATGGAGGATGGCGGGCTGATCACCCCTGTCCTAAAGCAAGCCAACCGGCTGGATCTGTATGAGATCTCCCGCCGCTGGAAGGATCTGGTGGAGCGGGCGCGGCGCAAGCAACTGCAGCCAGAGGAGTACACCAGCGGCACCTTCACCCTCTCCAACCTGGGCATGTTTGGGGTGGATCGCTTCGACGCCATTTTGCCCCCCAACCAGGGATCTATTTTGGCCGTTGGCGCTTCTCGCCCCACGGTAGTAGCGACACCGGAAAAAGCGATTGCCATCCGTTCCCAAATGCAGGTGAACCTCACCTGCGATCACCGTGTCATCTACGGCGCCCATGCAGCGGCCTTCCTGCAAGATCTGGCGCAGCTCATAGAGCACAAGGTGGGATCCCTGACGTTGTAGCCGCCCTGAAACCCGGCCTTGAGCCAATCTCAGAGTAGGTTTCTCCTCTCGCGCAACCCACAAGGTCGGGCAGCCGGCGAGGCCCCAGCGCTCAGGAGCTCCTCCTGGGAAAGCGCTGCATCAACTCTTGCACAGCCTCGGCATGGTAAGAGCTGCGGGTGAGAGGGGAGGACACCACCTGCAAAAAGCCCAGTTCCTCTCCCACCCGTCGCCAATGGTCGAACTCTTCGGGGGGAACGTAGCGCTCCACCGGCAGGTGTTTGGGGCTAGGCGCCAGGTATTGGCCGAGCGTGAGGATGTCACAACCCACCCGGCGCAGATCCCGCATCACCTGCAAGATCTCCTCGGCAGTTTCTCCCAGGCCCAACATCACCCCTGACTTGGTGTACAGGCCGGGATCCCATTGCCGTGCCAACTCCAACAGTTTGAGGGAGCGCTCGTAGTTCCCTTGCGGGCGTACACGGCGATAGAGGCGGGGCACCGTTTCGGTATTGTGGTTGAGCACCGTCGGTCGGGCGGCCAAGATCTGCTGCAGCGCCTGCCAGTTACCACATAGGTCTGGGATCAAGACCTCGATGGTGGTCTGGGGCATGCGGCGGCGGATTTCCGCAATGCAGGCCACAAACTGGCTGGCTCCCCCATCGGGCAGGTCGTCCCGATTCACCGACGTAATCACCGCATGGCGCAATCCCAAGCGCTCCACTGCTTCCGCCACCCGCCGGGGTTCGGTGGCATCCAGGGGCAGGGGGCGTTTGGTGAAGTCGATATCGCAGTAGGGGCAGGCGCGGGTACAGGCCGGGCCCATGATCAAAAAGGTGGCGGTGCCGTTGGCGAAGCACTCCCCCAAGTTGGGACAGGAAGCTTCTTCGCAAACCGTGTTCAGGCCCAAGTCCCGCAGCAGTTGCTGGACGGATCCCACCCGTTGAGGGGCCTTGGCCCGCAGCCAGGAGGGTTTGCTACCAGAAGAAACAACAGTCAAAGAAGCGCTCCAGCACGAAACAGCGGCGACGGTATCACTCAGCTTAGCCTGTCATTTGGCCCCCTTGAATTTGGACAAAGCCAATTTCCCGGCCCAATTGATCCCTAGCGCCTCGGAAGCAAGACCCAAAACACGGCATACTGGAAAGCAAATGTCGAGCGATAGGGATCCCACATGGTTGTTGCTGCTCCTCCCTCTCTGGAACAACTTGCCATCAATACGATTCGCTTTTTGGCGGTGGATGCTGTTCAGAAGGCCAACTCCGGCCACCCTGGCCTGCCGATGGGAGCAGCACCCATGGCCTATGTGTTGTGGCAGCAGTTCATGAAGTTCAACCCCCGCAACCCCAAGTGGGTGGATCGGGATCGCTTTGTGCTCTCGGCGGGGCATGGCTGCATGCTGCAGTACGCGCTGCTGCACCTAACCGGCTTCGATGTAAGCCTGGAGGACATTAAGCAGTTTCGCCAGTGGGGATCCAAAACCCCCGGCCACCCGGAAAACTTTGAAACTCCGGGGGTAGAGGTCACCACCGGCCCGCTGGGGCAAGGGGTGGGTAACGCGGTTGGGCTGGCGATTGCCGAGGCCCATCTGGCCGCCCGCTTCAACAAGCCCGGCCACACCATTGTGGATCACTACACCTACGTGATCTTGGGGGATGGCTGCAACATGGAGGGGGTGGCTTCCGAAGCAGCTTCTTTGGCCGGCCACCTGCAACTGGGCAAGCTGATCATGCTTTACGACAGCAACCACATCTCCATCGACGGCAGCACAGAAATCGCCTTTACGGAAGATGTGGGCAAACGCTATGAAGCCTACGGCTGGCACGTGCAAAAGGTAGACGACGGCAACCACGACCTGAAGGGGATCGCCGAGGCCATCCAAAAAGCCAAGGAAGTCACCAACAAGCCTTCTTTGATCATTGTCGAGACCACCATCGGCTACGGATCCCCCAACAAGGCCGGCAGCGAGAGCGTCCATGGGGCACCCCTAGGGCCGGAAGAGGTGAAGCTCACCAAACAAAACCTGGGTTGGCCTCTGGAGCCGGAGTTTTACATTCCCGACGAGGTGCTGGCCCACTTCCGCCAGGCCATCGAAAAAGGGGCCAAGGCCGAGGCCGAGTGGAACGAGCGCTTCGCCGCCTACGAGAAGGCTTACCCCGAAGAGGCCGCCGAGTTCAAGCGCATCATGGCCGGGGAGCTGCCGGTGGGCTGGAAAGAAGCGCTGGCCCCCATTGCCGAAACCGGCAGAGAATCCACCCGCAACCTCTCCAAGTTTTGTCTGAATGCCTTGGCCAAAGCGGTGCCGGAACTGCTGGGGGGATCCGCAGATCTCGCCCACTCCAACATGACCTATTTAAAAGGGATCCCAGAGTTTCAGGCTGGATCTTACGAGGGGCGCAACTTCCGCTTTGGGGTGCGGGAACACGGCATGGGAGCCATCGCCAACGGCATGGCGCTTCATGGAGGCCTCATCCCTTACGACGCCACCTTTTTGATCTTCACCGACTACATGCGGCCTGCCATCCGCCTATCCGCCCTCTCGCAAGTGCGGGTGCTGCACGTCATGACCCACGACTCCGTCGCCTTGGGAGAAGATGGCCCCACCCACCAGCCCATTGAGACACTGGCTTCCCTACGGGCTATCCCCAACCTCTATGTGCTGCGCCCAGCGGATGCCCGCGAAACGGTGGGATCTTACCAGGTGGCCCTAGAAGCCAAGACCACCCCTTCTGTGCTGGTGTTCACCCGGCAGGCGGTCAACCCGGTGGAAGGCACCTCCATTGAAGGCGTAGCCAAAGGGGCCTATGTGGTGGTGGATGCCCCCAATCCAGAGCTGATCTTGATCGCCACCGGCTCTGAACTGGAGCTGGCGGTGAAAGCTGCAGCCCAACTGAAGCAGGAAGGCCGGGCCGTGCGGGTGGTCTCTATGCCCTGTATGGAGCTGTTTGAGGCCCAGCCCCAGAGCTACCGCGATTCCGTTCTGCCCCCCAACGTCACCAAGCGCGTCTCCGTCGAGGCAGGCTGCACCTTCGGCTGGCACAAGTACCTGGGGTTTGAGGGGGTGGCCATTGGCATCGATCGCTTTGGCGCTTCCGCCCCCGGCCCGGTGTGTATGGAGAAGTTCGGCTTCACGGTGGAAAACGTGGTCAACACTGCCCGCCGGCTGCTGGGCTGAGGGCACTTTACCCCTTCCTCGGCGCTTTCAAGGGGCTCAGCAGGGATCCCTTCTCTGCTGGGCTTTTTTCCCTGTTGAGCCTGCTGCCCAGCGGCGTGACCCGGACAGGCGTAGCGAACCTCGCATCAACCAATCAGCAGGACTTCCAAAGCATCCGGATCTGCTTCTTTCTGTAGGGCAGCCATGGCGGAGAACGCAGTCGAGGGCGGCTTCCTGCCCCGCAGACAACACCTTTGCCTTGAGGACATCTTCAACCATGGCGGGGATGATCCTTGAAGGCAAGTTGGAAGTCGAGCAGGCTGCCACCATCGCCTTGAAATCGCCTTGAAGAAGAAACTTTGGCTTCCGCCGCCGTGCTGAGGTGCTTGTGCCGGCTGCAGACACAAACAGCTTTGCCTACTGTTTGCCTACTGTAGGAACCCCGCCAGTAAAATCACCGCGGCTCCCACGGCAGCCAAAATCGTCAGCGCCCGGCCCGCGTCGGCACTGCCCTTCCACGAGAAGTTTTTCTCCGACTTTTTCGGTTCTGCTGGCATGGCCATGCCTCCCTTTGCATTGCCAACTCTAACTTAACTTCCCCCCCACGGGATCTTAGCTGGTTGGGGCATACCCTGGAAAAAACAGCAGCCATCTGGCCCGGCCAGCCGTTTTTGGGAACAATACAAGCAGGCAAGGGATCCAACTCCCACCAGTCTGGAAGCACATCCTGAGGCGAAAGCCATGAGCTATGCAGAACGGAGCAAAAGAATGGTTTTGACGTTGGCGACTCTGCTGGGCGGCTGGGTTGGCGGAGGGTTGTTGCAGGGATCCCTCTGGGTTGCCGCTCAGCCTACCTTTCAGACAGTGCCGTTGCCGCGCCTGCCTGTGGGTGTCGATCAATTGGTTTTTGATCGCCCGGTAGCCCGCTTTAACCCCAACCTGCCGGCAGAGCTGGTGATCCGCAATCGCACCGGTCTGCCTTTGGAATACGGCTTTACCGATCCCCGCCAGAAAGTCTCGGAACTGCCTGCAGGCGAAACGTTGCGCCTGAGCAACCTGTTGATCCCCAATTGCATGGCCATCAACACGCCGATGTTGGCTCCTGTGGGCTACCAGGTGAGCGTGGATTCTTTCAACGTGATCACTGTAGAAGTGCGCCTGGTCAACGATGTCTCCGGCGATCATTGCCTCGATCTGCAAGAGACAGGGGCTATTTTTGTGAATTGAGATGAGCTGATACCCATCGATTACCCATCGAACACAAGTTAAGTCAAATCCTTCAAAGGGATCCCTTACATTCTCACCTACAGTCATCTTCTGGATTTTGCCAGGATGGACGTGGGATCCGGCACGGCAGATGGCAGTTGACTTTGCCCGGTTTTGACGCTGGGATTGAGTCTATTGGAGAGCCGATCAGAGGTTTAGGCGTATCGACAGGGGCCATCCCCTGTGACAGGATTCGAACAGGATATCGAGGCCGATGTTCTGCCGGACTCTGTTTAGCCTTTCTCTGGGCTTGTTGCCTGTGTAGTCTGTCTTTACTCTATCTTTTTCTTGGATGGTCTCATGAGCGATAACTTGTATTCCTGGTTTCCCCGGGCCTTGGTGATCGGTGCTGCGGTTGTGGGGTTGTCGAGCTTGCCTGCAAGGGCTCAGCAAATTACGGATCCCAGCCCAGCTCAAGCGGCCACCAATGTTGAACCTACCTCCCCAATCTCGGCTTCTTTTCGCAGCCAAGATGGAGTCAGCGTGCGTCCGGAAACGGTGAGGGTTTTCCTGGATGGCCAAGACGTCACTTCCCAGTCGGTGATTACCCGCGATTTCTTCACCTATCGCCCTGCCCAACCCCTGCCGCCGGGGCGTCGGGAAGTCTTGCTGGAGTTCACCAATACCCAGGGGGTGACCCGCCGCGTGACCTGGAGCTTCACCGTGGGTAGCCCTGTCCGCGCTTCCATCGACCTGGTGGATCACAATGCCGGCAGTCGCCCCTTGGCAGCCGGGGAAATCCTGCTGGTCACCGTCAAAGGTACCCCTTCCAGCCGGGTAACGGTTTACCTCATCCAGGATGGACGGCAAGTGCAAACCTTGCCGGCTCAGGAAGTTTCCAGCGGCACCTATGTAGTGAACGCCCTAATCGAGGCGAAGGATACCACCCGTGAGGGGATCGTCGTCGCCCGCCTGGAAAATGGTGGCCAAGTGCGCTTCATGACCGCCGAACAACCGGCCCGCCTGATCGAAGGGGCCACCGGGGGCATCCAGCGGCTGACCACCCAAGAGGTTTCCGCTACAGTCAGCGCCCCCGGCCCACTCTTGCCTCAGATCACCAACCTGCGGGATGGGGATCGGGTTTCCGGCTCTTCGTTTACGCTGCAGGGCACTACAGCTCCCAATGCTTCGGTGCGGGTGAATGTAACGGCTTCGACCTCTCTGGGGGGCATCATCAGCGCCCAACAGACCGTGACCAACCAAACTGTGCAGGCAGATGCCCAGGGCCGTTTCACCATCACCGTTCGACCTCCCATTCCGGCCTCTGGCACGGTGTATCAGGTGAATCTCACGGCCACTTCCGGCAACCAAACCAGCCCAACGGTAACCTTGCGCCTTACCCAGCAGTAGGGGTTCAAGGGATCCCAATCCATCCCGATAGCCTTCCCCCCACCCATCAAGGGATCTGGGCAGCCTTCCATGTCCAGCAGTTCAGACTTCCCTCTCTCCCCTGGGAGAAGGGCTGGGGGTGAAGGCTCTATCATCTTCAATTCCCAGGGATCCCTTGCCGGCTTGTAGGGGAGTTTTGGATAGAGGAGACTGCATTTGCCAGCGCCACAGGATCCCGGCCATGATCAAGGTGGGCAAAACGATCATCCCGATCACCACCGGTATTTGCTCCGGCAAGGCCAAGTAAGGGCCACCATACTTGATGGCTGTGCTGATCCCGGCAGCAGCCAGCATCAATTTTAGGGCAAACCAGACTGTTTTTCGATCCATGACTTACTTTTAATTCACGCTTTTAATTCACGATTGGCTAGGGTTGCTGACCATGGCAGTGAGAATGCCGGCAATGGTTTCCAGCTCCTCAGGTACCCGATACAGCGTTAAGTCTTGTTTGATCATCTGCTGATGGGCAAGAATTTGTCCGAACTGCCAGATAGACCCCATCGTCACTGCACCGTAGATCTGAGCCTGCTGCTCCACCTGCGCCAGGGCAATCATTTCTACAGCCATTTGCACAAAGGCCCGCGTTAGATCGTCCTTTTTGGCTTCAACCACCAGCAGGATGTTCTTCCCTCGCAATAGATAATCGAGGCTGCCCTTCAACCAATTGTTGACCATCAGGGGATACTCCAGCCGCAAAGGAACTCGACAATGGAGAGCCACTTCGGTCAGCACAGGAGCCACCAGCAATTCCCGCCGCGCTGTTTCGCTGGTGAGGCTAACCAAAGGTAACAATTGTCGGATCCGATCTTTCAGAACTGGGGTTTGAGGTGGAGCAGGGGCAACAGGCCATGTCCACTCCCCAATTTCCAGTCGATAGCCAAACTGAGCCAAGATTTCATCCGGCTCGTAGGGCATCTCAAAATAAGAGCGAAAAGTATAGGATTCGTCTTCTTTAAGAATGGAGATGTTCAGCATGGAGTTCAGGAGAAACCACGCTCAGTCTGGCACAGCTAGGGCTGCTTCAATCCGCTCTTTCAGGGTGGTCACCACTTCTTCAATGGGAATTTCCGTGGCTTGGCCGCTGGCCCGCTCGGTGAGTTCCACCTTGCCCTGTTTGAGGCTGCGCCCTGTGGTGAGGCGATAGGGGATCCCGATGAGATCTGCATCCTTGAACTTGACGCCGGCCCGCTCGTCCCGGTCATCCCAGAGGGTCTCGATGCCGGCAGCAGCGAGATCTTGCACCAGTTTTTCCGCCACGCTCATCTGCTCGGCGTCGGAGATGTTGGGCACCACCACCACTACGTGATAGGGGGCAATGGCCACGGGCCAGATGATCCCGTTGGCATCGTGGGACTGTTCCACCGCCGCCTGGGCCAAGCGGGATACCCCAATGCCATAACAGCCCATCCAGAGGGGCTGCTCGGATCCCTGTTCGTCGGTAAAGGTGGCCCGCATTGGCAGCGAGAACTTGAGGCCTAGCTGAAAGATATGGCCGATCTCGATGCCACGGGCCGTTTCCAGGATCTGGTCGGGGTTGAGCAAACACCGATCCCCCGCCTGTGCCTTGCGCACATCCACCACTTCCGGCAGGGGATATTGCTCGCCCCAGTTGGCCCCCACCACGTGCTGCCCCACCTGGTTGCCGCCGGTTACGAAGTTCTGCAGCAGGGCTGCCGTCTGGTCGGCCAAGCGCAGGATCTGGGGGGCAAGGTTTTTTTGCCGGCCCAGACAGCTATCCGGCAAGTCGGGGGCAATGTAGCCCACCGGGATGGGATCCCCCTGCCAACTGTTTTGGATCTCGGCATCGGCCAAGGCGAGCTTGAGCAATTTGCTGGCTTGGTAGCGCTCTGCCAGGCGGCTGAGGTGGTTGGCCAGTTTGACCTCATTGACTTCTTGATCCCCGCGGATGCTCAGTAGCACTGCCACCCGCAGGCCGTTGTCGTAGAGGGCTTGGTAGAGGACGTTTTTAACGATCAGGGTAGAGGAGATTTTTAGGAAAGCGGCCAGCTTCTCGATGGTTTCGGTTCCCGGCGTATCCAGAACCTGGAAGGCGGTGTAGGGAGACTCTGCCGCTGGCGGCGGGATGGAGACGGCCTTCTCCACATTGGCAGCATAGGAGCCATCGGGCGTGTAGAGAATCTCATCTTCTCCGGCAGAGGCCAGCACCATAAACTCCTGCGAGGCCGCCGATGGCCCCCCGATCGCCCCCGCATCAGCATCCACCACGCGAAACTCCAGCCCACAGCGCCTGAGGATGCGGCTATAGGCTCGGTACATATCCTGGTAGGTCTGGCGCAGGCTTTCCTCGTTGGCATGGAAGGAGTAGGCGTCTTTCATGATGAACTCCCGCCCTCGCATCAGGCCAAAGCGGGGTCGAATCTCATCCCGGAACTTGGTCTGGATCTGGTAGAGCGTCTGCGGCAACTGGCGATAGGAGCGGATGAGATCCCGGGCCAGCAAGGCGATCACCTCCTCATGGGTGGGGCCTAGGGCCTGCTCACGTCCCTGGCGATCCTTAAGGGCAAACATGATCCCTTCCGCCTGGGTGTACACCTCCCAGCGGCCCGACTCCCGCCAGATCTCTGCCGGCTGCAGCTGGGGCAAAAGACACTCCTGAGCGCCGATGGCGTTCATCTCCTCCCGGACAATCTCCGAGATCTTTTGCAGCACCCGCCAGAGGAGCGGCAGATAGGTGTAGATCCCTGGGGAGAGCCGCCGGATAAAGCAGCCCCGCAGCAGCAATTTGTGGCTGGGCAGCTCGGCCTCAACGGGATCCTCCCGCAGCGTTACAAACAGCATCTGGCTCAGTCTCTGGCTCTGTTGCATCCATTCCCCCCTCTGAGGACTCCGTCCCGCTCGCACGATCAGCTCAAATTTTCCCTCCCTGTCTGGGATCCTCTGCCCGAGAACACAGGCCTGACCGGCAGGCCAACCTGAAGTGCCTTGATGAAGCTAGACAGAGGCCAGCGTCCGCCGCTTGGTGACCATCTGGTACACCTCGATGATGTCGCCTTCCTGCCAGGATTGGAACTTGTCGATGCCGATCCCACACTCGAAGCCGGCAGCCACCTCCCGCACGTCGTCCTTGAAGCGCTTCAGGGAGTCTAGACGTCCCTCGTAAACTACCTCCCCTCTGCGGCGAACTCGCACCAGAGCATTGCGCTGCACCTTGCCCGAGAGCACATAGCTGCCGGCAACCGCACCGCGCCCGATGGGGATCACCATGCGCACTTCCGCTTGGCCCAGCGGCTCCTCCACTTCTTCCGGCTCCAGCAAGCCCTCCATCGCTGCCCGCAGATCGTCCAGCAGGTTGTAGATGATGTCGTACTCCCGCACATCCACGCCCTTGTCATCGGCAGCCTGGCGGGCGCCGGGGGCCAGGGTGGTGTTGAAACCGAGGATGATGGCGTCGCTGGCCGCAGCCAAATCCACATCGGTTTCCGTGATCTCGCCAGGGGCCGCCAGCAGAACCCGCAACTGGACTTCCTCTTGGGGCAAGTCCCGCAGCGCTGTCTGAATGGCCTCGGCGGATCCCTGGACATCCGTCTTGATGATCAAGTTCAACTCCTTGAGCTGACCTTCTTGGGCTTTGGCGGAAACGCTACCCAAGCTCACGCGACGAGACAGCAGCGCCTGTTGTAGACGGGTTTGCCGCAGCACCTCCGCCCGCTCTTGGGCAATGCGACGGGCCTCTTTTTCGTCGGTGTAAACCTGAAACTCATCCCCGGCTGCCGGGACTTCATCCAAGCCCAGCAGTTGTACCGCCGAAGACGGCCCAGCTTCCTGCAACCGCTGGCCGCGATCGTCCATCATCGCTTTGACCCGGCCCAGAACGGCCCCGGCCACCAGGGTGTCTCCGACCCGCAGAGTGCCATTTTGCACCAAGAGGGTAGCCACCGGCCCGCGAGCTTTGTCCAGGTGGGCCTCGATCACCGTGCCGCGAGCGGGACGATTGGGGTTGGCCTGCAGCTCCGCCACATCGGCCACCAATAGGATCATCTCCAGCAGAGCATCCAGGTTACGGCGGGTGAGAGCGCTCACCTCCACCATGGGCGTGTCGCCACCCCACTCCTCTGGCAATAGGCCGTGCTCCGCCAACTGCTGCTTGATGCGCTCTGGCTGGCTGCCGGGCTTGTCGATCTTGTTAATGGCCACGATGATCGGCACCTGAGCCGCCCGCGCATGGCTGATCGCTTCCAGAGTTTGCGGTTGTACCCCATCGTCGGCGGCCACCACCAAAACCGCAATGTCGGTGACGCGGGCTCCCCGGGCGCGCATGGCGGTAAAAGCCTGGTGGCCAGGAGTATCCAGGAAAACGATGCGCCGCTTCTGGCCTTCAAAGTTCACATCCACATGGTAGGCACCGATGCGCTGGGTGATCCCGCCAGCCTCTCCCTGCGCCACTTTGGTGTCGCGGATGGCATCGAGGAGGGTGGTTTTGCCGTGATCCACATGGCCCATGATGGTCACCACCGGCGGACGCGAGACCAGATGGTCGATGTCCTCCACGTCCAGCATTTCGGTTTTTTTAGCCTCGGGTTCTGCCTCGGGTCGGCGAATCTCATAGCCCAACTCTTTGGCCACCGACTCGGCCAGCGACTCATCCAAGACCTGGTTGATGGTCACCATCACCCCTTTGAAAAAGAGGGTTTTGATGATCTCAGTTTCGGCCACGCGCAGGCGATGGGCCAATTCCTGAACGGTGAGGCTGCCATCCAAGAGCAACACCTTCTCTTCGGGCTCTTCGGGCAAGGGCTCTGTCCCGCTGGCGCGATCGGCAGCACCAGCCTCAGCGGAGGTAGGTTGCTGCTGCAAACGGGCAGCAGGGCGGGGGCGGGCAGGGGGAGCAGCCGTTGCCGCGGGTGGGCGATAGGAAGGAGGCTTGGCGGTGGGGCGAGCCAAGGGCTTGAGGGCGTTCAGCTCAGCCTGCTTGACCGCTGAAATGATGGTCATGGGATCCAAATCCAAACCATCTCCATCTCCTTCCCCCCGTCTCCGACTGCGTTTGCGTTTGGCTTGGACGCGGGCAGCCCGCCGACTGAGAGCTTGTAGCTCGTCGTCCTCTTCTTCTTCCGTTTTGCGCTTGACCTTGGGTGGGGTAGGTCTTACGGGAGCCTCCGCCAACACTGGGCTGGGACGTTCCCCAGGGATTCTTTCTGGCAAGGGAGAGGCAGCATCTGGGTCAGGGGGAGCCGGCTTGGCCACAGGACGGGTAGGGGGCCCCACCAATTCCATCCGCCGCTGCGGACGAGGAGCTTCACCGACTTTGCCGCTGCTGGAACGGTTTTCCTCAGTCACCGGAGAACGCGTGCCAGGGCGAACAGGTGCGCCCACCAGTTGTGGACGGGGGCGCTGCGCAGGTGGAGGAGAAGGAGCTTTTTCTTCCGCAGGCTGAGGAACGCGGGCGTGGCTGGGGGATGGTGCTTCTGAGGGGCTGGGGCGACTGGGCTCGGGAGCTTTTTGCGGCGGTTCAGGCCGCTCTGCCGGCAGTTCTGCCTCGGAGGTAGCTCGTCGAGGGGGCGAGAGTACGATTGGGCGCTTGGCCACAGGACTGGGCTCCGAGCCGCTGGCTTTGGCCGCGGCAGACTCAGAGGGAGTGGGAGGGGTTGCCGGTTGAGAAACAGTCTCCGGCTTTTGGGTGGCCTCAGACGAGCGGACAGGAGGGCTAACTTGCCGCCGCGGTGGGCCTATGAGCTGAGCACCACCGCTGGCAGATCCTTTTTCGGGGGAGACTCGCTCAGGTCGAGACAGCGAGGGCTTGGCAGCCGGCGGAGTTTCAGCAGTCTTGGCTTCGCCAACTGGGGCTTGCTGCTGAACGGGCGTGGGCCGACGAATGCCGACGATCGCGCTAGCGGTGCCGGGAACTTTCTGCTGAGGGCGCTCACCGACTTTGGCTTCAGCAGGAGGCTCCGGCGGCAGGCTTTCAGATGGGAGTTTGGGCCGGGGTCGAGGAGGTTTCACAATGTGGGGGGCGCCCAGCTTGCTGCGCACCAACTCAGCTTGCTCCGGAGAAATGGTGCTGCTGTGGGTTTTGAAAGGGATCCCCAGTTGCTCACAAACCTCCAGCACATCCCGACTGTCACGCCCCATCTCACGGGCAATATCATAAATTCGAACTTTATCGGTCATTCGTCTGCTAGCCTCTGCTCCTTTACTTCTCGTCAGTTTTACTATCCAAACTCAATGGGAACCAAGTTATTGGGTTGAGCCGAACCTTTCGGGCTTGCGGGGGCTTCCTCCGGCGCATCGAGAACAGCTCGGCAATCCTCCGGGGATCCGGCCTGAAGGGAACCCAGGTCTGAAGCTGCTCTGGCAACATCCGCAGGGGACATCCAGTAGGGCAGCCAGGGAAAGAATAGATGGAAACAGCGCCTCCAGAATAACCTCTCTGCAGCTCCTCCAGCCTGACCTCAGTTTTCCGGCCAACTCCCATTCTGACAGTTGAGAGGGGCTGTCGTGTAGTTCGCAACCTGATGAACCTAAAAGGGCGTTTAAATATCTTACCTATGTTTGGGAATACCTCTGAGGCTCAGGCTTTTGGAGGAGATGTCCCTGGGAATCTTGCTCAAGAGAATCCAGCAGCCGTTGGAACAACGAGTCAGGCACAGGTGCCTTGAGGGCTCGGTTTATCTGTTGCTTGCGCCGGGCTGCTTGCAGACATTCCAGCCGCCGACAGACATAGGCAGAGCGCCCCATACCCCCGCCCAAAAGCACTTGGTGGGAATCAAATTGTCTGACCAGCCGCCACAGTTGTGAGCGAGGAAACAACTGGCGACACCCTACACAACGACGCAGCGGATCGGCACCCGGCAAAAGACTCTATCCTGCTGATACACTACAAGCAAGCTCTATCCAGCCTACTCCAAATCTGGCGCCTGCGATCGCAGAAACTCAAAGAAATACTCCACCAACTGGGGATCCCGCCACCCTCTGGCTGTTTCTTCCCGCAAAATGTCTATAGCCTCTTGAGCAGTGAAAACTCGCTTGTAAGGTCGCTCTGAGGTGAGGGCGTCGTAGATGTCGATGATCTGAAAGATGCGGGCCACCAGGGGGATCTCTTCCCCCTTGAGGCCGTCGGGATAACCGCTGCCATCCCAACGCTCGTGGTGGTGACGGATGAGGGGCAACACCTCTTTCATGGTGCGTAGTGGGCGGCAGATTTGCTCCCCGATCAAGACATGGGATTTCATCACCTCCCACTCTTCCGGGGTATGTTTGCCTGTTTTACCCAAGATGGCATCGGGTATGCCCACTTTGCCGATGTCGTGCAGGTAACCTCCCCACATCAGCACCTTGATCAGGGGACGGGGCAGATGTAAAAACTCGCCGAAGCTCTTGGCCATTTGTACCAAGCGCTCACAGTGATCCCCGGTGGTGGGATCCCGGCTTTCCACACTGCGGGCAATGGCGAACAAAACCTGGGCAGCATGATCCAAGTCTTCATTGAGGTGCTTTTGGCGAACGAGGGAACGCACCCGCGCCAACAATTCCGACTCGTCAAAGGGCTTGCTCAAGAAATCATCTGCCCCAGCTTCAATACCGCGCACGCGATTTTTGCGATCGCTGGCCGCTGTAATCAGCACCACCGGGATCAAACGCGTCTCGTCATTGGCTTTGATGCGCCGACAGACCTCGAACCCATCCAACCCCGGCATCATCACATCCAGCAAGATCAGATCCGGCTGGAAGGTTTTCAACATCTGCAGGGCTTGATTGCCGTTTTCGGCCTCGCTGACCCGATAGCCAATGCTCTGCAGCAGATCCCCCAGCAGCAGGCGGCTGTTGGGCTGATCATCGACGATCAAAAGATGACCGATCTCTGTCTCATCCGCCTCATCCGCAGAAGGTGTGACAGGGATCCCAACTGTCACGGGCATCTTGGGCATCTCGAGTTTGGCGAGTTGGGCACAGGAAAAGCTGGTCACTGCAGGATCCCAGTAGCAACACCTCTACGGTAATCCCATCAGAGAAAAAAGAGCATCAGGCTTTACACTGAGCTGCTCCGGGAAAGGGAAGGGTTTTCTCCCATCAACCCAGGGCTTTGTGAGCAATTGTACAAAGCCTAGATATCCTGGCAGCCTCCTTCTGTTTAGTCTGATACAGATGCTCCGGAGAGTGGATGCCCCAGTCAACTCCCCAGGCTCCTACGTCAGCTTGCCAGTTGAGTGTCGGGCCCGGTATTTGGCCCCCGGAGTACCGGAGAGTGCTGGGTTCTCTATGAATGCAAAATGAATGCAAAGGCCGAGAATTACGGCCCATCAAGAAATTAAGGGGCACAGCAGCAACACTTCTCTGGGAGAGGGGCTGGGGCTGATGGTCTGTTGAGAACGGGCTTGGAGTGGATGCACCTGAACTGGATGGATCCAATCCTAACTTGGGACTCTCGAATCGATTACTTGTTGAGAAAGTCCCCCAGATTGAGGATGGTGTTTTGCTCGCTGACGATGGCTTGGATGTCGTCGGGCAAGTTGCGGACATACTCGAGCTGGATGACGTTCGGGTTGCTGCGCAGCGCTTCCCCTTTGAGGGCGATGGCTTGGGCCTCACCGCTGGCTTTGACAATCATTCGTTGTTTGATGAGTTGAGCCTGCTCTACGCGAAACACTTCTCTTTGCTTCTCTTGCTCGGCAATTTGTTTGGCTTCGATGGCCGACTGAAACTCTTTGGAAAATTCCACATTGCGCAAGAGCAAGCTCTGCAGCACCAGCCCTTCTGGCTGCATTAGGCGAGAGAGCTCAGCGGCAATTTGTTCTTGGATTTCAGCTCGTTGCTCAGAATAAACGCCAATGGCCGAATAGCGGGCGATAACATTGCGCACCACGGCTTGGGAGGCGGGGCGAATAATTTTGTTCAGGTAATCGGGGCCTACATTGCGATGGATTTCGGGAACCCGGTCCGGATCCAGGCGATAGCGCACCGAAACATCCAGATCCACCCGTTGCCCATCGGCAGTGAGAGCGGTGAGGGTATCGTCGGCTTTGACGCTGCGCTCTTCACTTCGGCTGGTCATGTTGTAGGTTTGGGTGCGCACATCGTAAAGGGTGGGGAACTGCAGCACCGGAATCAGCAGATGGATCCCCTCGCGGCGGGGAGTCATTTCCACTCCCGTGAGGCGGTTGAAGATGACGGCTTCGTAGCCGGGTTGGACAACCAGCAGACAACGGGGCAGGAGGGTCAGCAGCGCCAAAAGCAGGCCCAGCAGAGGCAGAAAGCGCGAAGTCTTGCGGTCAAGACTAAATGGTCTAGGGCGTCGCATGCGCATGGGCAAGGGCTCCGGGATCCAAGAGCTTTTTTATCTTAAGGGGTGTGCTGGCTAGCTCAGCACCCAGCGCTGCAGGGCAATGCCCAGCAGCAGGCCAAGGCCGCCGAAGCGTACCACCTGCCAAAAGGTAGCGGGGACAGGATTAAACACCTCTAGCACATAAGCCTGCAGGCGTTGCTCCAGTTGACTGGCTTCAGCTTGGATTTCGGCCCATTGTTCAGGGGAAAGCTGGGCTATGCGCTCCAATTCTCTGAGGTCGGCAAGACGAGCCTGGAGACTCTGGAGTTTTTCCTGCAGAGCCTCGAGAGGATCAAAGGGATCGGGATTGGCCGTCACGGCTGGGCTTTTGTGGGGGGGTAGGCTTGGGGAGAACGGGATCCGGCAAATCCGGTTTGGATCTCGTTGAAAGGTTTGGCTTTGATCAGCCCTGGGGGAACGGGATCCAACTTGAAGAGGGCGCGAATAGCGTTTTCCACCTCGGTGATGGGGCGGTTGCCGACGGATTGATAGACGATATTTCCCTCTGGGTCGAAGAGGAGGGTTTGAGGCACTTGTCCGGTGTAGTATTGGCCGCGCTCGTCGCCGGGCAGGAGGGAATCGACGGAATAGGGGATGAAATAGACCCCCAGCCCGTAGCGAACCTGCAGGTTGGCAATGGTGGCGGCGTATTTTTTGCAATCGCTACTGTCATCGATGTAATACACGAGGAGGGCCGGGATCCCTTGCTCTTTCGCCTGCTTCAAGGAAACGCGGGGGGGGATCATGCCGCCATTGGCCCCGTAGAGGGCAAAGATGTTGCCATCGTAACGGTCGTCGTTGAGCAGGGCGCTGGCGGGAGGGGAAAACCAACCTGTCAAAGCGATGAGCAGAGCCACCAGGAAGATACGAAGCAACAGCATGATCTCATCCTCTTCTGAGAAGGGATCCTCGGCGATCCATCTTTAGAAGTAGGGAACACCCTCATTGTGCCATCTGGCGCTGACGCTGCCCCGTTGCCGTTCAACACTGACGCAACCAAGAGCAGCTACAGCCTCAAGCAGCAAAATGAATGCGCAGGTAGTCTTCTTCCATCTTGGCGCGGGCCGGGGTCATGGCCGCTAAAGTCTGGGGCAGAACCAAGTTGCGGCGGTGGTTGCCGATGCGGATGTTCAGCTCATCCCCGGTTTTGGTCAATTCCACCTGCTCTTTCGGGATCCCGGGCAAGTAAAGATCCAGCCGGTACTGGCCGTTGTCGGTTACCACATTCAGGGTTTGCTCGGCATAGAGCACGTCCGCCGGGTTGCGATCCCCCCAGAGGTCTTTTTTCAGGCGGGCTAGGGCGTCCCATCCCACCAACTCCTCGGAGTACAGCGGGATCTCGAAGACCGGCAGGGGGGCAAAGTTTTCGTGGATTTCCTGGCGATATTTCTGTTGGGCTGCCTTCCAGGCGGCAAAGTAGGGATCCACCACTCCATCGGGCAAGATGCGGTTGGCAATCACCAAATCGGTGGCCACCCCGTAAAGGCTGAGGTAGGCGTGGGCCCGCAGCGATTCTTTGATCACCATCTTTTCGGGGTTAGTGACCAGCCGCACTGAGGTGATGCGGTTGTTGGTGAGGATGCGCTCCAGCCGCTCAATCTTCTGATAGAACTCATAAGGAGCATCCAGCACCTGGTCATTCGGCAGCGGGATCCCGGTCAGCCCCTTCACAATCGGCTCGGCAATAGGACGCAGCATTTGCGCCAGCCCCTGCAGGGGTTTGTAGAACCTGCGCATGTACCAGCCAGAAACATCCGGCAGGCTCAAGAGGCGCAGGGCCGTGCCTGTAGGGGCCGAGTCGATGATCAACACATCGAACTTGCCTTCGTCGTAATGGCGATTCACCCGCACTAGGGCAAAGATCTCATCCATCCCTGGCAAAATCGCCAGCTCCTGTGCCTGCACCCCATCTAGCCCTCGCGCCTGCAACACCTGGGTAATGTAGGTTTTGACGGATCCCCAATTCAGCTCCAGTTCGTTGAGGGCGTCCAGCTCCGCCCCCCAAAGGTTAGGTTTGACCTCGACCGGCTCATGGCCCAAGGGCTGATCGAAGCTATCGGCCAAAGAGTGGGCCGGATCTGTGCTCAGCACCAAAGTTTTCAGGCCAATCTCGGCACAACGCCAGCCGGTCGCCGCCGCCATCGAGGTTTTGCCGACTCCACCCTTGCCGGTCATGAGGATGATGCGTTGCATGAGAGTGCCATTTACATTCTTTTACATCCCTAGCCTAACCGATTTGCTGTGCTCTTCGAGAGGCAGCCAAGGGGCTGAGGTGCAGCCAGCGGGTAAACTATTCATTTGATTACCAAATGATTGCCAAAAAGCTGATGGCAATCATGGCCAAGAAGTCAAGCCTGTTGCAGGCATGTGGGAGGTATGTGATGATCTGTCGCTGGCGGAGTGTGTTGCTGGTTGCCATCCTGACATTGGGGCTGTGGCTGGGATCCCTTTCTGTGCAAGCGGCTGCTGGCCTGCCCCGAGAGCTGCAACAACTGGAGCAACAGGTAGAGCGGCTGCAAAGCCTGGTGGAGGCGGAGGACTGGTTGGAGATCCGCTCCTACATCCACGGGCCGATGGGACTCACTCGTAAGACCTTGACCGGCCTGGCGGCTACCCTGCCAGATAAACAAAAGCGGGAAGTGCTGCGCCTGGCTAAGGAGATGGGCCGCAGCTTAGAACAACTAGACTTTGCCGCCAAAGCCTATGACCAACCCGAGGTGGAGGCAGCCCAGGCCAAGGTGAAAAAGACCTTGCAGGCGCTGGAGGCTGTGTTTTCCTAGTGAGGATCCCTTCTCTCTTTGGCGACTTTGGCGATATGGTGGTTTCAAGTTAGGGTGAGACGCCTAGGCCACTGATCGCGCCAGCAGGACGGAGTCCTTGAAAAGCCTTCTGGCCCTGCGCATTCAAGGTTTTGGGTGCGGATGCAGGGCCCTAGTTTGAATCGAAAACGCAGTCATTTCAAGTAGTGTAGTCATTTTTTAAACAGGTAATGAAACATTTCTGTCGCATTGGTCTCTAACTCCCCTCTCCCTCTGGGAGAGGAGCTGGGGGTGGTCGCGGCAGCGGCGCGGAGCGTTTGGGGAGTGTCTCAATCTAGTTTGAAATGACTGTAATTTACAAACAGGCTGTAACGGCTGCTACTTACAGCGGATGTTGCATCAGCCAGAAGCCGGCGAAAGACTGGGCCCTGAGATCGGTTTGAATGGCAAGAAAGTGGAGCCCCTGGGCCTGCTGCTGGCGCTGGGCAAAGACTTCTGCCTCTGTTCGCAGTGTTTCATCTCTCAATTGTGCAAACAGATAACAATCGTTGAGGCCCGCCTCGAGCAGTAGCCGTCCGTCTGCCACACTCAAGTAGGCGGGTTCCATACCGCTCATCCAGGCTGCCATCGGCAAAGCCCGCTGCGAGGTAATCACCAAGCCGGGAATGAGGGTGCTCCGCACCACTGGTGCCAATGTGTCGGGCGTCAAAGTGTCCCAGGCAACCGGAAAAAGCTCGCCAAATTCTATCGGCCAGGCGTCGGCTTCCCGCAGATCCTCAGCTCGCAAGGTCACGAAGGCCCAGCGTTCTCCCTGCAACTTGTCCGGCAGACGGATGGGATCCGGCGGATCCGGATCCACAGGAGGTTCGGGGCTGTAGGTAAACTGAGTCTCTTGAGGGTAAACCTGCTCTGCCCGTTCTCGCATCCAAGCTTTGAGGGTGTAAACGCGACGACTGGGCAGCATCGGGATCCCAACCGCATCGCAGGCCCGTTGCAGGATGGAACTCATGCGGGCTCGAAACACACGAATGGCCGAGGGAGGCTGGGGAGCCGCTTCGAGGTAGCTCCGCAACTGTCGTGCCACCCAGGTGCTATTCACCTCTTGGTTACTGCAATACTGCGCTTGGCGAAACCGGCCGGTGGGATCGCATACCAACAGCTCCCAAACCCTTCGGTTCTGCTCATCCCGCAGGGGGACGGCGTTGAAATCCATCTGCCAGATAGGGCCGCGCGCGGGGCCAGAACGCAGGGGTTGAGTGGCCAAAGGTTCCTCCTGTTTGCACTACATGCCACTTGAGCGGGCCGGGGATCGTTCGCGCGAGCGGTGGGAAGCACTGTCCCCGACCAAGGCCAACTCCCGCTCCCCAAAAATGGCGGAAGCGTGGCGGTAGTACTTAAACTCCAGCAGGTTGTAGAAGGGATCCTGCAAAAAGAAGGTGCCGTGTTCCAAGGGGGTGTCAACAAAGCGCCAACGCGGCTCCTGATAAAAGGGCAAGGCTCGCTCCAGGGCACGGTCGGCCAGCGCCTGCCAATCCCCTTGGGTAGGGAAGATCAGGCCAAAATGACGAGGGTAGATGCCCCGCTGGGGCGTCAGCTCTTCGTGGGTGAGGTGGGCCACCAGTTGATGGCCGTACAGGTTAAAAATAACGGCAGCAGAGGTTTCTCGACCGATCTCACAGCCCAAGCCATCGCCGTAGTAGGCCTTGGCCAAGGCAATATCGGCAACTGGAAAGGCCAGATGAAAGCGGATGGGTTCCATAACGTCGCTCCTAAAAAGCCACCAAAAGTGCCCCACCAGCCAACATCAGAGCCAGCACCCCGAGCTGTGGGGCTTTTCCCCGGCTAATGGGATCCCCGCTCTTTTCAAGGTAGGCGATCTTAGAGCTGCTGCAAGGTGGGATCCCTTCCCGAGCCCGAGATAGACTATACGCCTTTGCGCAGGAGTGCCAACTGCTCGGATGCTATAACACTAGCTGGGGTGTTACCCCCGTGGCCCAGTCTGCAACAGACAACTCGGTGTGTTGAGAGCGTTGAAGAAAGGAAAGGGCAATCTTGGCTATGACCAGCATCTGGATTGAGCAGCGCCGCCGCGAGGATGAATCTCGCAACTTTTTTTGGATGGTGGCGCTGTCGCTGCTGCTGCACGTGCTGGTGCTGCTGGGATTGCTCCACTTGGGGCGGCTTTGGCTCACTCGCGAGCCAGAACAAGAAGCCATTGAGTTTATCCTTCTGGATCCAGAAGAGCTGCAGCCCCCAGAGGAAGCAGATCTGGTTTCAGAAGTTGATTCCCGCGATGGGGGTGAGCGGGTAGAAGCCCCTCCGTCTCAAGGCAGTCCACCTCAATCTCAGGCCGCCCCTCCCCAGGAGGCCCCTCCGCCGCCGCCGCCAAGACCCCAACCACCGCCACCGCCTGCCCCTGTTCCACCACCACCTGCCCCGGCTGCAGTTGCCCTGGCAACCCCAACTCCAACCCCTCCACCCAAGCCCACGCCTACCCCAACCCCCGCTCCCCCTCAGCCCACCGCGACCCCGACTGCGGCACCGTCCCCTCCCACGCCTGTCCCCAGACCTACTCCGACCCAAACTCCACCGCCTGTGGCGGCTGCTCCCTCCCCAAGGCCCACTCCCCCGCCAACTGCGGAGCCCTTGCCCATACAGCCAAGCGAGCGGGTTTCGGATCCCAGCCAATTGGCTCCCGTTCCGCCCGCTCCGCAACCGGTGACAGAGGTTCTTCCCGCCCAGCGGCCCTCTGACTCTTCCCAGTTGGGGCCTCCGGTCAGTGCCTCTGCTCCCAGCAATGGAGCCGGGATCCAGGGCAGTGGAGCTAGTGGATTGGCCAACCCCACCCAATCCGCTCCCAATCCCCCCAGTGTGGCAGCGCGGGCCAATGTGGATTGGGGTCCTTGGCTGGCCGCTTTGCAGCGAAAAGTGGAGCAAAATTGGATACCTGGGCAGACCGGTACCTCGCGCCGCACAGTGGTGATCTTTACAGTGGGTCGAGCTGGCGATCTGCAGAGCATTCGCCTGGGGCGCACGTCCGGCAGCCAACAAACAGACGATGCAGCGCTGACGGCTATCCAGAGGGCAGCTCCCTTCCTGCCCCTGCCTGAGGCTTATGAGGGCAACTCGGTGACAATTAATTTCACCTTTGATATCAACGTGCTGGGCCAGTTGACTGTAGGGGGATCCGCCAAGTAAACTACCCGACCCTGACTGCTTCGCGGTACAGAGTAGGCTTTTAGTAGCCCTGCAGTTAGTAAACTAACCACGGACCTCTGGGATGGTTTACGACACCCCCAATCGACCGTTACCAGTGCCTTAAACAACCGTTCCTGGTGTCCGCAGTATTATTATATCACAAGTTATATCACAAGGCAAGTGAAGTTGTGTATTCCTCCCGATACTGACTTAATCTGCGCTGGTGCTGCTTTAACCTCCTTTCGCTGCGTCTGAGAAACTTTGGACACTCTACAGAGTTGCCGTTCTGGTCGGTGTAGAAAGCCTTCCAGCCCAAGTCAATGCCAATAACATTGCCTGTGTATTCTCCCTGCTCCTTGCGCTCCACATCCAAGCAGAACTGGGCATAGTACCCATCTGCCCTGCGTATCACCCGCACCCGATTGATTTTGGAGTTTAGGATATGGTGTCTTGCCTCACCATTGCAGTACAAGGCAAATGTTCCTGCGTTGAAGCCGTCGGTGAACGTGATGGACATGCCGTCAGGAGACAGCTTCCAGCCGGACAGCTTGTACTCGACCGACCGACAGTTCTTCTTGAACTGCGGATAGCCTTTCCTTGGCTCTTTGTTCTTGCAACGGCGGTAGAAGTTGGAGAGGGCAGACCAAGCTCTTTCGGCACTAGCTTGACGGGCGGCAGAGTTGAGCTGGCGGGCGAAGGGGAACTCTTTGGCCAAGTCCTTGCAGAGGGAATACAGAACCGCTTTGGTCGCGCCCCGGTTATCCATCCAGTACCGTAGACACTTGTTTTGCACAAACTGCGCAGTGCGAATGGCTTCATCCAGAGCTTGGTACTGCTCTGCTGTGCCGTTGAGCAGCTTGGCTTCTCTGACCAACATATTGCTATTTTAAAGTGCTACGCACCGCTACCGCGAACAGCGTTCCTGAAGGGATAAAACGGTCTGCGCCTTACATCCCTACCCTCAAGGGCAGGGCTTTACGGCGTTTTCTCGGTAAAACCGCAGGGAGCGCTCCAGGTTGCCGACGCGGATCATGGTGTGGAGAAGGCGCATGGCACAAGCTCCGAGAAATGGGCGATGCTGCACTTATTTTAGTCTTTGACCTTTTAGTCTTTAGACCGCTGAGGATCCCTTGATGAGCCAAACGCCTCTGCAACGCACCCCCTTGTTCTCCCTTCATCAAGCTTTGGGGGCGCGATTTGTCTCTTTTGCCGGCTGGGAAATGCCGCTGCAGTATCGGGGAGTGATAGCAGAACATCGGGCAGTGCGGGAGAGGGTGGGGACATTCGACATTTCCCACATGGGCAAGTTCACCCTCTGGGGGCCGGAGCTGGGATCCCACCTCAGCCGTCTGGTTCCCAGCGATCTGAGCGCCGTTCCTGTGGGATCTGGTCGGTACACCGTCCTGCTCAATCCACTGGGGGGCATTTTGGATGATGTCATCTTCTACCGGCATCCACCGGAGGGTGAGCTGGAGCACTGGAGCGTGATCGTCAATGCAGCCACCCGGCAGAAAGATTGGGATTGGCTCAACCACCACTTCCAAGGGATCCCCGGAGTTAACCTGCAGGATCACTCCGATGCTCAGGTTCTGTTGGCGGTGCAGGGGCCGGCAGCCGAACAGGTTCTCCAGCCCTTTTTGGAGGGATCCCTGAAGGCTTTGCGCCGGTTTCAGCACGGTCAGTTTGCCGGAGCGGCGGGAGCCTTGGGAGAGTCTATCTTCGTGGCCCGCACTGGCTACACCGGAGAAGATGGCTTTGAAGTCATGCTCAGCCCCGAAGACGGCATCCGCCTTTGGGAGCAACTGATTCAGGCCGGCGTACAACCCTGTGGGCTGGGCTGCCGCGATACCCTGCGCCTGGAGGCTGCCTTCCATCTTTACGGGCAGGACATGGACGAGAGCACCACTCCCTTAGAAGCGGGCTTGGGCTGGTTGGTGAACAACCCAGGGGACTACATCGGCAAGCCCGCCATCGAAAGCCAACGGCAGCAAGGGATCCCTCGCCACCTGGTGGGGTTTCGCATGCTGCATCCGGCCATCCCCCGCAGCGGCTATGCCATCTACGCTCCCAACTCCCCTGAGCCGATCGGACGGGTAACCAGCGGCACCCATTCTCCCAGTTTGGGCTACGGCATCGGCTTGGGCTATGTCGCTCCGGCTTGGGCCAAGGTGGGATCCCGGCTGGAAATTGAAATTCGGGGGCAGCGCCAGCCTGCCGAAGTGGTGAAAAAACCTTTCTACAGTGCTGCGCACCGCTGACGCAAACGGTTACAGGTTCCCGTTAACCCAGGGTTTGGCAGCTTTGGGCGTGGAGTATTCCTGTTGCAGCCGCCGCAATTTCCGCAAGGCCCGCCGCTCAATTTGTCGGACTCGCTCTCGCGAAAGGCCGATGTGCTCCCCAATTTCCCGCAGCGTTAGGCCCCTCGATCCATCCAGCCCATAGCGAGCCACGATCACCTGTCGTTCTCGTTCACTCAGTTGGCCCACCAGCGCGCGGACTTCCTCTCGACGGGCAAGCTGGGTTAGGTGTTCAACAGGGTCGTTGTCTTCATCTGGGATGAAGTGCTGCAGCTCGGTGCCGTCTTCATCCCCTACCCCCACATTCAAGGAACGCATCTCTGCCATGTGGCGGGTGATCAGCTCCCGGTAGTTATCGCCAATATCCAGAGAATCAAAAACTTCTTCCGCTTGGGGACGGGATCCCCTTTCGGCAGATAACTCGCGGTAGCGCCGCTTCACCTGGGAGACCTTTTCGTACATGTGGGCCGGCAGACGGATCATCCGCCCCTTGTTTTGGATGCCCCGGTTCACGCTTTGCCGGATCCACCAAGTGGCATAGGTGGAGAACTTGTAGCCACGGGTGGGATCGAACTTTTCCACGGCGCGGGTGAGGCCGATGGTGCCTTCCTGAATCAGATCCAGAAACGGCAAGCCTCGATTGCGATAGCGCTTGGCAATCGACACCACCAAGCGGAGGTTACACTCCACCATTCGTTTCTTGGCTGCTTCCCCCTGCCGCAGGATCTGCTGCAGCTCTGCTAAAGGGATCCCCAGCCGCTGGCTCCAACCTTCCACAGACTCATGGGGCTGCCGTTGCTCCAAGAGCGTCACCATCCGCTGCACCTGGTGAGCCAGGCGGAGCTCTTCTTCAGCGGTGAGCAACGAGTAGCGGCCAATCGTCTTTAAGAAACGCCCCACCGCATCTTGCAAGTCAAGACTTTCTGACATATCAAACCCCACACCATAAATTCATGTCCTGTCAGAATCTCTACTTCTCCTGCTGCATCGGGCCCTCTTCCTACACACGAAGCTGACCTTTCTGCAAACAGCACCTTATTCATACCAGCACAAAAGCCTTTTCGTAAAGGCTTTGACTTCGAAAAATCTAATCCAGAACTCGGTGTTTGACTCACTAAATTTATTGAGGCTGCTTCACTAGACACTACCGGCAGTGCTTTAAGTCCTTTTTTATTGAGTAGTAACTCTACCTTAAGTAGGAGGGAAGAGATCAACTATTTTATAAACTCAATCTTAAGTTCTAGATAGATTGAAAAAATTATTCCACTTGCTTGACCAGTTTTTGGTACCAAATCAGATCTTCAAGAGATCTTCAAGAGACAAAAAAGCAATTTTTTCATCCAATTTGTGGGACTAGAGATGAGTATTTTTGTTCGCAGAGCCATCGGAAAAGCTTACTTGGCAAGGCACAGCAAGGGTCATCGGCGGGTTTTTGGAACGGCTTGGGGCTGGTTTGGTACCTCATCGCCGGCAATTCCAGCCGGAGACAGACGAGAACAGATCCCTGTGGGACAGATTTTTGCTGCTGCCTCCAAACATAGTGGAGACTATCGTCAATTCTTGACTTTAGACTCTAGATGTAGATCCAAGATTTCTGTGTTACCGAACACGCCAGGCGCGGATGCCTCAGCCTTGGTGCTCCGTACCGCTATCGCGAATGCCGCAGCGCGCGCCTACATAAGAAGGCAGGTCAGGCCAGCCCAGCGACCCTCCAGGCCCAGGTGTGTTGCACTCCTGCGGGAGAAAGGGGGAGCTGCGTTCCGCTCGCTCGACCCACCGCAGGATGGTTTACATTTCTTCCACCACCCCAAGGGCGCTTTATAGTGAGGATCCGGTCTCCATCGGTCAAAGGATTGGAAGGGCCATGTCTCACTTCACCACCCTGCAAGTGCAAATCAAAGACGCCGATCTCCTGGAAGAGACTCTGAAGGAATTGGGCTACGCTGTGCAGCGGAATGCCAGCCTGCGGGGCTATCTCTGGAACCGCACCCGCGCCGATCTGGTGATCCGGCAAAAGAATGGCTTCGACATCGGGTTTCGTCGCAACGGGGATCACTACGAGCTGGTGGCCGATCTGTGGGGGGCGGGCATCGATCCCAAGACCTTCCTGGAGCCGATTTTGCAGCGCTACGCCCACAAAAGTTTGCTGCGCTCAGCCCGTGAGCAGGGCTATACCATCGAGGCCGAAGAAGTGCTGGAGGATGGCACCATCCGCGTGGTGGTGGGGCGTTGGGTATAGCTAGGCCCATCGGCATCCGCCCATGGTAGGTAAGCCTCAGCCGGCTGTCAGGACTGACCAGGGATCCCGGCCCCAACCTTGGGATCTGGTGTTGGGGGGGCAAACGGCAACCGGGAGCGCCCCGGCCCATGCCTTGGTGTTGGGAGGTATCGAGGGGGCGCGGAGACGACTCGCCCATAGCGATGAAGCCGTGCGCTTAGCCACCCTGCCCCAGTTGCTGCAGTACGGGTCGGCGGGCCTGGCCGAACTCATTGAAGCCCTCGCCGGCAATAGCTCTTGGGCAGTCCGCTTGGCAGCTTGGCGGCTGTTGTCTCAGCTTGGCCAGCCGGAGGCAGAACGGGCCTGTCGCACCTACAGCCCTTTTCGCCCGGTGGGGGGAGCGCAAGGGGTGATCGTGGCCTATCGGCGGGGGGAGCGGGATTTTGCCTATGCAGACCTGGAGGGAGCCGACCTTCAAGAAGCACGGCTGGGGGGGATCAACCTGTGGGAGGCCAACCTGAGGCGGGCCAACTTGCGCTTTTGCAACTTCAACGGCGCCCGGCTGCGGCAAACGGATTTGCGCCAAGCGGATTTGCAAGGGGCCAAGCTGAGCGGAGCCGACTTACAGGGAGCCGACCTGCGGGGATCCGACCTGAGGGGGGTAAAAGTTAGCGGCACCAGCCTGCGGGGATCCCAGCTTTCGGAAGAGACCCACCTGGAAGAACGGGTGCGCCACATTTGGCAGTTGCAAAACTGGGGGGGACAGGGACAGGATTTCTCCGGCCAAGACCTGAGCAAAGCCGATCTGCGGGAACTGGTGCTCTGTCAGATCCGGCTGAGGGGAGCGGATCTGAACCGGGCCGATCTGCGCGGATCCAACCTGGAGGGAGCGGACTTGGGGGGAGCCAACCTACAGCGGGCGGACTTGCGGGGGGCCAACTTGCAAAATGCCGACCTGGAAGGGGCCAATCTCAGCGGCGCCGAGCTGCGTCAGGCCCAGTTTCAGGGGGCTAACCTGCGGCGGGCCGATGTCAGCGGGGCCAACCTAACCCAAGCCAACCTGGAAGGAGCTCAGATCGAAGGGTTAAAGCACAGCGGATCCCGGATTGCCGGCCTGATCTTTCCCGACGGCACCCCGATCAAGCCCTGGTGGTGGTAACAGGTGCCTACCGCTCACCCAATGAGCCAAATCCAAAGGAATCCCAAGATCCCCCGGCAATTGGGCAAACCCGGATCACCATAGGAGTAGAGATACCTATGGAGTACAGCTATGGTTCTGGCAGAACAGCTCTCGACAAAACCGCTCACCGCCGACGAGCTTCGCAAAATGGATGCCTACTGGCGGGCCGCCAACTATCTGTCGGTCGGGCAAATCTATTTGATGGACAACCCGCTGCTGCGAGAACCCCTGAAACTGGAACACGTGAAGCCACGCCTGCTGGGGCACTGGGGCACCACACCCGGGTTGAACTTCATCTACGTGCATCTCAACCGCATCATCAAACGGGAAAACCTCAACATCCTCTACATCACCGGCCCCGGCCACGGTGGCCCTGCTCTGGTGGCCAACACCTACTTGGAAGGCACCTACAGCGAGGTGTATCCCAACATCGGCCAAGACGCCGAAGGCATGCGCAAGCTCTTCAAGCAATTCTCCTTCCCCGGCGGCGTGCCCAGCCACGTGGCTCCGGAAACCCCTGGCTCCATCCACGAGGGGGGAGAACTGGGCTATGCCCTGGCCCACGCCTTTGGGGCTGCCTTTGATAACCCCGATCTGCTGGTGGCCTGTGTGGTGGGGGATGGAGAAGCGGAAACCGGCCCCTTGGCCGCTTCCTGGCATTCCAACAAGTTCCTCAACCCCATCCACGACGGAGCAGTGCTGCCGATTCTGCACCTGAACGGCTACAAGATCGCCAATCCCACTGTTTTGGCCCGCCTCAGCCGTGACGAGCTGCAAAATCTGTTTGTGGGCTACGGCTACAAACCCTACTTCGTAGAAGGCTGCGAGCCGGCAGAGATGCACCAGTTGATGGCCGCCACTTTGGACACGGTGATCCACGAGATCCAAGAAATCCAGCAGCATGCCCGCAGCAAAAGGGATCCCACTCGTCCCCAATGGCCGATGATCATCCTGCGCACCCCCAAAGGCTGGACCGGCCCCAAAGAGGTGGACGGCAAAAAGGTGGAAGATTTCTGGCGCTCCCACCAAGTGCCCCTGGCGGATCTGGCCAAAAAACCGGAGCACCTCAAGGCTCTGGAGGACTGGATGCGCAGCTACAAGCCGGAAGAACTCTTCGATGAAAATGGCCGTCTGCTGCCGGAGCTGCAAGAGCTGGCCCCCAAAGGGGAAAAACGCATGGGGGCTTTGCCCCACGCCAACGGCGGCCTGCTGACGCGGGAGCTGAAAATGCCGGATTTCCGTCGCTACGCCGTGCCTGTCCCCCGCCCCGGCACCACCGAAGCCGAAGCCACCCGAGTTCTGGGGCAATTTTTGCGGGATGTGATGAAGCTCAACCCCCACAACTTCCGCCTCTTTGGCCCCGATGAAACCGCTTCCAACCGCTTGGATGCTGTGTTTGAGGCCAGCGACCGCACCTGGGTAGCTCCCATCTACGATTGCGACGAGCACCTCTCCCCCGATGGACGGGTGATGGAGATCCTCAGCGAGCACGTCTGTCAGGGCTGGCTAGAAGGCTATCTGCTGACCGGGCGACACGGGTTCTTCTCCTGTTACGAAGCCTTCATCCACCTGGTGGACTCCATGTTCAACCAACACGCCAAATGGTTGAAAACCACCCGTCACATTCCTTGGCGGCGGCCCATCCCTTCCCTCAACTACCTGCTGACTTCCCACGTGTGGCGGCAGGATCACAACGGCTTCAGCCACCAGGATCCCGGCTTTTTGGATCACGTGGTCAACAAAAAGGCCGAAATCATCCGCGTCTACCTGCCCCCGGATACCAATACTTTGCTCTCGGTGGCCGACCACTGTCTGCGCAGTCGCCACTACGTGAACGTGATCGTGGCAGGCAAACAGCCGGCCCTGCAGTACCTGGATATGGATGCGGCCATCAAGCACTGCACCCAGGGCTTGGGAATCTGGGAATGGGCCAGCAATGATCAGGGTTCAGAGCCGGATGTGGTCATGGCCTGCTGTGGCGATGTGCCCACCATGGAAACCCTGGCGGCGGTGGACTTTTTGCGGCAGCACCTGCCGGACATCAAGATCCGGGTGGTGAACGTGGTGAACCTAATGAAGCTGCAGCCGCCCAGCGAACACCCCCACGGCATTAGCGACAAGGAGTTTGTCAGTATCTTCACCCCCGACAAGCCCATCGTGTTTGCCTTCCACGGCTATCCTTGGCTCATCCACCGCCTCACCTACCGCCGTCCCAACCACCACAACCTGCACGTGCGCGGCTACAAGGAGGAGGGCACCACCACCACCCCCTTCGACATGTGCGTTCTCAACCAGGTGGATCGCTTTAACTTGGCCAACGACGTCTTGGAGCGGGTGGAGCGCTTCAAGTACCGGCGGGATCACGTCCAGCAGCTTATCCGGGACAAGCTGGTGGAGCACAAGCAGTACATCTGCAAACACGGGGAAGATCTGCCGGAGGTGCGCAACTGGAAGTGGCCCTATTGAAGGGATCCCCACTCAACTAACTTTCGCCTCTGAGCTCTGGCAGGATAGAGTTTTTGAGGGTTTGGAGGTTGAGGGTGTGAGGGGTTCAGAAAGAGTGGATGCGGATACACTTCCTGATCTGGAGCTGGAAGAAACAGAGTGGGGCGGGATGGCGCTCTCGCTGGGGCTGGGTTTAGCCCTCTCGGCCCTTGTGATTGGGATCCGCCCCCAGGTGGTCGTTCCTTTTGGATTGAGCGCGTTGGGTTCGGCCCTGCTGGGATCCCCGCTCATCCCCGGGTTGCGGCGCTGGAAGGCGGGGCAAGTGATCCGCCAGGAGGGGCCCCAATCCCACCAGAAAAAAGCAGGCACACCCACCATGGGCGGGATCAGCTTTTTGCCCGTGGGGCTACTGGTGGCGGGGATCTGGAGCGGCTGGGATCCCCATTGGCTGGCCGTCGCGCTGCTCACGCTGGCCTACAGCTTTGTCGGCTGGCTGGACGATTGGCTGGTGATCCGACAGCAATCCAACAAGGGGTTGTCTCCCAAGCACAAGCTGTTGCTCCAGGTGGGGATCGGTCTGGTCTTTTGCGGCTACCTGGCCTGGCAGGGGATCCCGACAACCCTAACGCTGCCCGGAATCGGCACCCTAGCTTTGGGCTGGCTGTTCTGGCCCTTGGCCCTGTTTGTGTTGGTGGGCACCAATAATGCCGTAAACCTCACCGATGGTATGGACGGCTTGGCGGCAGGGGTGGTGGCCATCCTGCTGATTGGGCTGGGGCTCCTTCACAGGGATCCAGAGCTATCGGTGTTGGCTTTCACCCTGAGCGGTGCCTGCTTGGGGTTCCTGGTTCACAACCACCACCGGGCGCGGCTGTTCATGGGCGATACCGGATCCCTGGGGTTGGGGGGCGCTCTGGCCGGGTTGGCGCTGCTGGGGGATCAGCTCTGGGCCTTGGCCCTGATGGGGGGAGTGCTGGTGGCAGAGGCGCTGTCGGTGATGCTGCAGGTGGGCTACTTCCAATACACCAAACGCAAAACCGGCACAGGCAGACGGCTGTTGCGCATGTCGCCCTTGCACCACCATCTGGAGCTGGGGGGCTGGTCGGAGGTGCAGGTGGTGGGATCCCTCTATGGGATAACGGCGCTGCTGGTGGGGCTGGGCTGGGCCTGGTGGCACTGGACCGGAATGTGAGTTCGAGCTGGGGATCCACCGGGATTCCAATGGGGGCCTGACCTCAAACGGGTTGTTCGGCGTGGGAAATGGCCACCGGCAGATCGGCCCCCACCCGCTAAGTCCCGGGATCCCTTCTGTTGTGAGGAAAACGCAAAGATTACTGACCGATGTTTGTTCCCTGTCAAATTTCCAACTGAATCTTTTACATTCACCGTTGCAGATCGGGGATCGCTGTAACGTATAGATATGAACTTAAGTTAACATTGCCTTCCCCTGTAACCCAGTTGGAGGCCTCTAAAAGGAGTGTAATCTCATGATGCCGAGTGGCTCCAAAAATTCCGATAGGCCAGCGGCACAGTCAGGGCACAGCGATTTGGTCTCCGACCCGCCGATGCAAGCGGCTCCTTCTCCGGCAGGTGCTGCTGAGCTTTCCTCTGCGCGGCCGTACGTGGTGTTGCACGGCCATTTCTATCAGCCGCCCCGAGAGGATCCCTGCCTCAACCGCATTCAGCGACAGCCGAGCGCCAGCCCCTTTCACGACTGGAACGAGCGCATTTGGGCGGAATGTTACCGCCCCAACGCCTTTGCCCGCGTTCTGGACGACCAAGGACGGGTGGTGCGCATTGTCAACAACTATGAATTCTTGAGCTTTAACTTCGGCCCTACTCTCCTCTCTTGGCTAGAGGAGCATGACATTGAAGTTTACCAACGCATTTTGGCCGGCGACCGCCTCAGCGCTGAGCGGCTGGAGGGTCATGGCAATGCCATCGCCCAAGTCTACAACCACGTCATCCTGCCCCTGGCCAACGAGCGAGACAAGTACACCCAGATCCGCTGGGGAATTGCCGATTTCCAACACCGCTTCGGGCGCCATCCACAGGGCATGTGGCTGGCCGAAACCGCTATCGATGCAGCAACGGTCACAGCCTTGGTTGAGTGTGGGATCCGCTTCGTCATTTTGGCCCCCAGCCAAGCGCAGCGCATTCGCCCCTTGGGACAAACCGAGTGGATCGATGTCAGCCAAGGCCAGATCGATCCCCGTCGGCCCTACCGCTGCTTTACCCCCGATCGGGAGGGGTACTTGGATATTTTCTTTTTCGATGGCCCCATTTCCCGTGACTTGGGCTTTGGGGATATCGTTTACAGTACTTATTCGCTGGCGGAGCGGATCCGTTCCGCTCTGCGCTCGGACAAAGAGGGGGAAGCCTATCTGGTCAACTGTGCCACCGATGGCGAGACTTTTGGCCACCACAAGCGGGGTGTAGAACGCACGCTGGCCTATGCCTTTTGCGAGGAATTTCCCCGCCGGGGCTGGCAGGTGGGCAACTACAGCCATTTTCTCAGCCAACATCCCCCCACTTGGGAGGTGCAACTGAAACCGGTCACCGCCTGGAGCTGCGCCCACGGGGTAGGACGGTGGTCGCGAGACTGTGGCTGCGGAGCGGTGGGAGGGTGGCACCAACGCTGGCGGCAACCGCTGCGGGAGGCCCTCAACTGGCTGCGGGATCAGCTGGCCGAGATCTACGAGACGGAGGCCAGAGCCTACCTGCGGGATCCCTGGCTGGCGCGGGATCGTTACATCGAGGTGATTTTGGATCGGGAGCGCTGTGATGCCTTTTTGCAGGAGCACCAAAGCCACCGCCTCACCGCCGAAGATCGGGTGCAAGTGCTGCGCCTGTTGGAGATGCAGCGCTACAGCCAGTTGATGTTCACCAGTTGTGGCTGGTTTTTCGAGGAGCTATCCCGTCCTGAAGGGGTGCAGATCCTGCGTTACGCGGCACGGGCTATCCAGTTGGCAGCAGCAGTGGCGGATGTCAACCTAGAAGAGGAGTTTTTGCAGCGCCTGAGCAAGGCCCCCAGCAACCTCGACCTCTACAGAGACGGCAAGGGGGTCTATTGCGCCTTGGTGCGCCCCAGCTTGATCAGCCCGCAACGGCTGGTGGCTCAGCACGCCATGTTTTCCCTGTTTAACGGGATCCCCCGTTCCCAAGGATATGTGCTGGATCAAGTGGATCAAGAGCGCCTGACGATAGGCGGGTCGACACTGGCTATCGGGCGGGTGAAGCTCACTTTTCCCACCACCCGCGAAGAGCACGATCTAATCTACGCCATGCTCCATCTCGGCGGCTGGGACTTTCAATGTGGCGTCAAGCCGTTCGCTGGGCGGCGCATCTACGAGCAGATAAAAGCGCGGCTGCTGGCCGGATCCCACAGTCGGATACAGATGATCCTGACCCTGCAAGACCTATTTGGGCCGGAAACCTTCGACTTGAACGCCCTCGACGACGAAGATCGGCAGCAGATGATGCGCTGGCTCACTCAAGATACCCTAGACCGCCTGGCCCAGCTCTACCGCCAAACCTACCTGGACAATTACGGGGTCTTGATGGCCTTTCGGGCCGACGGCCTGCCGATCCCGGAAGAGTTGTTGGCTGCCGCTCAGATCACCCTCAACCAACGCCTGTTGACCAGTTTGCGGGCGATGGAAATGGAAGAGGGCAAGCGGGATCACCTGCTGGAATTGCGGGCAATTGTGCGCGAGGCCGAGCAGTTGGGGTGTCAGTTGCGGCGGGAAGAGGCAGCCCGGGTTCTGGATCGGCTCCTACAGCGGGGGATGTGGCACCTTGCCCACGCTTTTGAGCCGGAGACCTTCGGCGAACAGCTCTACAACCTGGAAGAATGGCTGCAATTGGCTGCAGACCTGCGCCTGCCCATCAACTTGGATCGCCTGCAAGAGCTCTATCTGACAGCGCTGGAGCGTCAAATTGGCCCGCGTTGCCCAGCTTGGCCCCAAGAAGACTGCCGAGACATTTCTGCCGAAAACCTGCACCGCCTCTTACAGGTTGGGCAGCGAATTCGGGTCAACGTCAATGCCTGGCTGCGTCACCTACACCCCCAAAATTAAACCCCCAAGATTAAGTTGAGAGCTCAGTGAACTTTAAAGCCATCGGGATGACAGGATTCGAACCTGCGACCCCTTCGTCCCGAACGAAGTGCGCTACCAAGCTGCGCTACATCCCGACTGACAGGCCCCTTTAACCGCCCGCCGAAGCTCAACAAGTATAGCACGCCGGCTACGAACAATGAGGACAAGGGATCCCCAGCAGAGAAGGGGATCCAATCTGCGCTAAGCTGCAAAAAATCCCCCCTCTCGTCAGCCCAAGTATGAGTCAGTCTAAGGGTTTCCGCAAATCCAAGCCTGAGAAAAAACCGGCCAGCTCCAACACTGCCAAGCGCAAGGAAGCCGCCAAACGGTACGACGAGCTGAAAGCCAAGGGGATGCCGGAGTTCAACATCTTTGCCCGCCGTCGCCAGCCCGCGCCTGGCCAGCCCAACCCTTGGCTGCCGGTGGGATCCCTGGCAGTGGGGCGTTCCAGCGCCATTCACCAGGCCATTTTCCAAAACGAGGAAGAACTCAAAAAAGCAGCCGTCAGGCTGTTTCCCCGTCTCGGCAAGGTGAAAGATGACCTGGAGTTTGGGTTTCGCCTCAAGGACAAGGACTTCCAAGACGAGCCGATCCAGGTGGCGATCCGTCCCCAGCCTTCACCCCTTCAAGTCTGGATGGCCAAAATCCGAGGTTGGTTGGGCCTCTCCAGCAAAGGAACCTCCAAAAAAGCTTAGACCGCCGCAAAGGCCCTGGGCAGCCAGCCCAAAATCAGAGGGTTGACCACCTCTGGGCGCTCGTCGTGGGGGCAATGGCCTGTATCGGGGATGGGGAGAAACTGGTAGTCGATCCCTTGCACATGGTTTTGAAAGCCGCGACCCCGTTGAATGGGCGTCCAGGGATCCCCTTCTCCCCAGAGCACCAACAGCGGGCAGCGCACCTGAGGCAATAGGGCTTCAGGAGTTGGGCCAGGGGGAGCGGTGAGAATCGAGGCAAACACCTGCTGAGCGCCCACATCACAGGAAGGGGCATAGAGAATCTCCACCAGCTCATCCGTAATGGCGGCGGGGTTGCGGTACACCTGCTTGAGAGTTGCGCGAATACGCTGCCGCTGCCGCACCCGATCGAACAAAAATGGCCCCGTCACCGGAGAAGCCGCCAGAGCGGTGAAAACACCCATGAAAAGGCGAAACATCGGGTTGAGCTCATGGGAGCGATGGTTCAATCCCCCGGCGCAGTTGAGCAGCACCGCCCCTGCTGTTAACTGGGGATGCCGGGCAGCCATCATCAAGCTGAGCAAGGCACCGATGGAATTGCCGATAAATACAGCAGGCTGCTGAATGTGCTGCTGCCAAAAATCCACCAGCAACTCCGCCCACAGATCCAAGGTGTAGGGGAGAGCAGGCTTGGCCGAGCCGCCAAACCCCAGCAAATCCAGGGCATAGACCCGGTATCCTGCCGCAGCCAGCACGGGGATGTTGTGCCGCCAATGGCCGATGGAAGCCCCAAATCCATGCACCAAGACCAGCGGGGATCCGGATCCCTGCACCACATAGCGAATGGCATGTCCGCGCCAGCTCCAGACTTGTGGAGCAAAAGGAGCAATGGCATCAACCGCAGAACCGGCAGGAGAAGCAGTCAGCACAGCCTGAAAACAGACCCAGTTAAAGATGTAGGTAGAAACTCAGAGCCATCCCTGTTCATCATAGCTTCGGAATGCCTTTGTCTCCCGTCTCTACTGCCCTGCCTGCTGCTGCAGTTGCGGGTTCAGGTGCCGCCGAGGTGGGGTTGGGCCGGTCAACATGGGACGAAAGCATGCTGGACTTCTTGGGATCCCCGCCCTTGGCTGGATGGCATAGCACCCGGGGATCAGCTAGAAATCGCAGGAGCCCCGCACTGTACCCGTAGGGTCAGTGTCGGGAGGAATGCGCTTTGATGAAGTACAATGAACTTATGAGCCAAATCCTGACCATCTCCTGCAAGCTCAAGGTGTCCCCGTCGCAAGCCGCTAAATTGGACGTGACGATGGATGCCTTTATGCAGGCACTGAACTGGGTCAACCAGAACACGCCGGAGAAGATCGTCAATGCGGTCAAACTGCAATCCCTTTGCTACTACGAGATTCGCGCCCGATTCGGCTTGTCCAGTAACTTGGCCCAGCAGGTCTGCAGACGGGTGGCCGGCGCCCGCAAAGTGGCGAGACAGCGCAACCGTCCAGTTAAAGAGTTCAAGCGTAGGTTCGCTACCTACGACGCTCGTATCTTCTCGTTCCGCGAGAAAGACTGGACGGTGTCGCTGACCACGGTGGAGGGTCGGGAGCGCTTTGAGCTGTCCATCGGCAACTACCAGCGTGGGATACTGGCGGGTTCCAACCCAAAAGCCGCCACGCTGGTCAAGCGGAAAGACGGCTCCTACTACATCCAGATTTGCGTAGAGGAAAAAACACCCAAGCAACAAGATACCGACAAGGTGATCGGGGTGGACTTGGGGAGGACAGATATTGCCCATACATCGGAAGGAGATAACTGGAATGGACAGCAGTTGAACAGAGTCCGCGACCACTACTCCCGGTTGAGGGCGGTACTCCAACGCAAAGCCAGTAAGGGCACCCGCAGTTCGCGGCGCAGATGCAGAGAACTGTTGCAACGGCTGTCTGGCAAGGAGAGACGCTTTCAAGTGTGGGTCAATCATCGCATCTCCAAAGCTATTGTCTCCAGGGCAAAAGCTACCAACAGCGCTATTGCTCTGGAAGACCTGACAGGGATCCGGGAAAGGGTCAATCAACAGCCACGCAGCAAAGCCGAGCGGCGTAGGACCAACAGTTGGGCGTTCTACCAACTACGTCAGTTTCTGGAGTACAAGGCGAGGGTTGCAGGGGTTTCTCTGATTCTTGTTCCGCCTGCCTACACGTCGCAGACCTGCCACCGGTGTTTGCACATCCATCCCGACCCTGCGCAATCCTACCGCAGTGGTAAGTCGTTCAAGTGTGGGCACTGTGGATGGGAAGGGGATGCGGATTTGAATGGTGCGAATGTGATTGCGCTCTTGGGGGCTGTCGTAAACCAGCCTAGAGGTCCGGGCTTGTTTTGTTCTCTGGTAGAGCAGAGCAGGCTCAGGGCTACTGAAAGCCCGCTCCGTACCGCTTAGCGGTCGGAGCCGGGTAGTTTACCTTTCGACCTCATTTCGACCTCATTATTACCTCATTATTTTGTAGATTTTGTAGCTCGGCTGGGTTGAGCAGAAAGAGCGCTGGGAAGCGCAACCCGTCCAAGGAGGTCGGAGCCGGAAGCCAGTTGGACAGGTTAAGGTGAAGAGACTGTTAAGATTCTTATGGTTTTGCTGTTGCCAAGGCAACACCGCACCAACTAACATCTCGCTACACTGCGACCGCTCATGATTCATCCTCTGCTGCAACGGCTGCACCAATCCACCCTGACCCCGCTGCGGGATATCCACTGGACGCCGGAATTGTTCGGAATCCTCTTGGTGTACTTTGTGCAGGGGGCGGTGGGGCTGGCACGGCTGGCCACCAGCTTTTACCTGAAGGATAGCTTGGGCCTCAGCCCGTCTCAGGTGGCGGCGTTGATGGGCGTTGCCATGAGCCCCTGGATCCTCAAGCCCCTCTACGGCCTGCTGTCGGATACCGTACCGGTGGCGGGCTATCGGCGTCGTCCCTACCTCTTGTTGTCAGGGCTTCTGGGGTGTGGGGCTTGGCTGGGGATGGCCCTGTGGGCACCGACGGCTGGTCTGGCCACCCTGTGGATGGTTTTGGGATCCCTGGCGGTGGCGGTAGGGGATGTAATCGTAGATTCGCTGGTGGTGGAGCGGGTACACGGCAGTGACTGGGCGGGGACGGGCACGCTGCAATCTTTGACTTGGGGGGCAACGGCCTTGGGATCCCTGCTCACCGCCTATTTGGGAGGAGCGCTCTTGGCCCATTATCCGCCGCAGGTGGTGTTTGGGCTGACGGCCTTTTTGCCGTTGTTCATCGCTCTGGCAGCTTGGGTTATCGCCGATCAACCGGTGGTGTTGTCTCAGGGCTGGGATCCCTTGCAACAACAGGTGGGGCAGGTGTGGCGGGCGCTGCGGCAACCCAGCATTTTGCTGCCGGTGCTGTTTGTGTTCGTTTGGCAGGCCACTCCCAGCGCCGATGCGGCTCTTTTTTACTTTGTCACCAACGATCTCGGCTTTGGGCCGGAATTTTTGGGTCAGGTGCGCTTGGTTACCAGCATCGCCAGTTTGCTGGGGGTAGGGATCTTCCAGGTGTACCTGCGGCGGATCCCACTGCGGCCCCTGTTCGGCTGGATGACCGTGATCTCGGCAGGGTTGGGCCTGACCAGCCTCATCTTGGTCTATCACCTCAACCGGGATTGGGGTATCGACGATCATTGGTTTAGCTTGGGGGACAGCCTGGTGCTGACGGTGGCAGGACAAATTGCCTTTATGCCAGTGCTGGTCTTGGCCGCCCGCCTCTGCCCCCCTGGGATCGAGGCCACCCTCTTTGCTCTGCTGATGTCGGCCTTTAATTTGGCGGGGTTTCTCTCCCAAGAGCTGGGATCCCTGCTGATGCATGGGCTGGGGGTAACGGAGACCGATTTCAGCCGGCTGGGGCTGCTGCTGATCCTGACCAACCTTTCCACCCTCTTGCCCCTGCCGTTTTTGGGCTGGCTGCCGGAAGAGAGCATGACCCTTGGCGGAGCAGAACTTGAGGCGGAAGCCCATGCCTCTCTGGAATCCTTTCTGCGGGATGTGCAGGCAGAAGAAGCGGAGACAGCCTTGGCGATGGAAGGGGTCTCTCTGGCCGAAACCGACCCAACCTAAAGAGACTCTATCTGGCCTCGGGAAAGGCATACAGCCTCGGTGTCCAGCCGCTAAGATGGAGGGATGAGCTGGGTAGCCCCCACAACTCACTCGGATCTTTCACTTCAGGAGGGGACCGTGCTTCATCGTAGGATCTATCAACTCAGCCGCGAAGGCAAGGATGTGTGGATCTATCTGCGGGATCAGGGACGCTGGCTGGAACGGGCCAAGATCCTCGATATCGAAGGGGACACCATCCTAGTTCGCTACGAGACAGAAGATGAGGAGGAGATCTGCTCCTGGGAGGAGATGATTCGCCTGGAAAGCATTGGAGCTGTTGCTCAGCGCCTTTCCACCATTCCCAAGGGGATGCTCAGCACGTCAGATTTGCTCACCTCAGAAGACTGCCCTCCGGCTGAATTGCTGCATCCGCCACTGTTGCCTACCGAAGGAGAAGATCATCCCAGCAGCGAGCGCCTCGTGGAGGATTACTACCTGGATCGGGAGGCTCCTGCCGAGCTGCCGGTGCGCTCCAGTGGGGAAGATCTCAAACGGGCGGATCGTGCCCGGCACGATGCTGAAGGCACGGATTGAGTTCTCCGTTTGCCAGAGCGGCGCAGAAGAGCGCTTGACATCCTCAGGTTCAGACGCCAGCTCAGAAGCCTAGAGGTGGATGGCCCGGCCACGGCCAGAAAAGTTCTCTAGAGTTCACCTTGGCAGATGAAGGGGATCCCAAGGGCGGGATTTACTTTGCCAGGCCCTCAGTTGTGCAGGGTCGGATGGTCAGTGGGCCGTAGAACTCCTCTTGGCACAGCTCCACCTGAGAGCGGGCAGCCATTAGCAGCAATGACCAGAAGACTTGAATGGGGTGAATGGTCCCGCTGCTGCCGTTTTGATAGCTTTTTTGGCAAAAGTGTTGCTGGAGATCGACAAAGCTGATCTGGGTCAGACCCTGCTGCCAAAGCTGAGCCAGCAGAGATTCTAGCTCGGCGGTGGTTTCCAAAAGGTTTTCCGGGTGGGCTAGCTGAGTGATGGCCGACAGCGCTTGCTGGCGAGAAATCCGTTGGGCCAGCGGCTTTGGGGCAGCTTCGGGCTGGTGTTCCAGCAGGGTTTCCAGCTCTTGCAGGTGGGCGATGAGTTCTTTGAGGGTGATGGGCCGGGTACGTTGAAGACGGGGTGCTGCCCTGGGTTGCAACACGCGATCCAAGTGCGCCAAAGACCAGCTTGGCCAGGGATCCACTTCTACCTCCACCGGGCTGGGCTCACTTTCTTCTGCTTCCGGTTCTGCCAAAGCCATCGCCTTAAGATAGACCAACATGGCAGCGTGGAGCAGGGCTTGTCCCGACTCAGACAGGTCATGGCTGCTGCTGGTGGGAGCCATACGGGCCAGAAAGCGATCGATAACCTCGATGACCTGCACATCCCAGGGATCGATCTCGCCTCGTTCTGCCAAATCAATGAGCAGAGCAATTGCCTCTTCGGTCGGTGAGTAGGCCATAGCACCCCACAGCTCCCTGACCCTTACTGTAGCCCTCAGGCCGGATCCCGGCTATCTCTAGCCATCTCCCATGCCGATCCGAATCCTCTGGCTCAATCGCTGACGTGGTAATATAGAGATCCTGCTCTAGTCGATAGCTGCTAGAGTGGTATCTGCGGGCGGTTAGCACAGTGGTAGCGCACTTCCTTCACACGGAAGGGGTCACAAGTTCGAATCTTGTACCGCCCATACCCGCAAACCTGCTCCTGCAGCGAGCTTCAACAGTCCAAGTCCTTCTCCTGGAGGAGAGATACAGGCGGCTAGAAACGACTTTTTCCGCCCCGGGGTCTCCCTGAAGCGCGCCTTAGGGAGAGGGCTAATGGCTGTTGAGAACAACTCCGCTTGAGCTTCCAGCGTCTTTGCTGCCAGGCCAGTGGAGAAAGGGAAGAATGGTAGCCTAATCAAAGGGTAGGGTTGAGGCCATGCAAGAATTTCGTCCCGCTAACGCGATCAGAAACCTTCGCTTCATACTCCTGGGCTTGTGGATCTTGAGCCTGCTCGTTCTCCTCATCCAAAACTGGGGATCCCCGGCAAGGGTTGTGGTGGGTGGGCAATCGGGATCCCCGCTTCCTCTATCGTTGGTGCTATTGGCCTCTTATGGGGCAGGGATGGGGCTGGGATTTTTGTATGTAGGCTCCTGGCGATTGCACGACCGGGTGTTCCAGCGACAGGCCATCCGTAAGTTAACTCAGTTGAGCGACCGAGTTCGCTTTTTGGAAGCCCAGCTGATTCCCCCCGACCACTATTTGCCCCAAGATCTGCCGGAGTACGAGCCGGATCCCCAAGCAGGCCGCTATTCCTATTCCAATATCCCGCCGGAACGCATTCGCGATCCCGCTCCTGAGGACGACGATGCGGCAGCAGCTCCCAACTGGCGGATTGTCCAGCGGCCCTACGCCGACGAGGAGGAGGAAGGATGGGATTCCTAAACTGGTGGAAATCGTCTGCCGCTCCTGCGTCTGAGCCCGACCCCCGCCCTGAACCGCGGGGACAGAACAACTATCTGCTCATCGTCCTAGACAGTTGCCGCTTCGACAGCCTGCTGGCGGCCAACCCCAAGCACTTGCTGAAGTTGGGCCCTCTGGAAAAGCGCTGGAGCTACGCTTCCTGGACGGCCCCTGCCCATTACAACCTGCTCATGGGCCTGCTGCCCCACACCAGCCCCATCCACGTTTTTGCGTCCGAGCACTACAAGCAAGATTATCTGCGCTACAACGAGCGGCTCGGCACCCGGCAACCCATTGAGTTCAAGCATCTGCTGCCTCATCTCTATTTGCCGACGCTGCTGAAGCATCAACTGGGCTACACCACCCACGCCATGGTCTCCATGCCGGTGCTCAACCCCAGCACGCTGCTGAATCGGGATTTCGATTCCTACCGCCTCATGCCCCAGCACAACGATATGGCGGCCATGGTGGAACAGTTGCGCTTCGAGCCGGATCGCCCCAGCTTTTACCTGTTAAACGTGGGCGAAACTCACTATCCCTACGCGCTGCCCGATGAGGATCCCAGCTTGTGGCCCCGCATCTCGGGGGTGAATGGGGTGTTGAAGCGGCTGGATGAAGGAGAAGAGGACGGGATCCCCTTTTTCGATTCGGCCCAGTTGGAAGAGCTACGGCAGCGACAGATCCAGGCGGTGCGCTACCTGGATGGGATCTTTGAACAGCTGTTCGACCTGGTTCCCAAAAACACCTACATCACGGTTACAGCCGATCACGGCGAACTGTTTGGGGAGGGAGGCTACTTCGGCCACGGCCCTATCCACCACGAAAAAGTGCTGGAGGTGCCTTTTATCGAGGGCAAGATTCGCTAGGATGAGGCCCTCACCCCCAGCCCCTCTCCCTGAGGACAAGGGTGGCCATCGATAGCCCAGCAACTGGGCTTACCAGGATTGAGCCTCTGTTTGCCTGCCGGTTAACGCGATCGCCTGAATCGCATGGGCAGAGCCTCTTCCCTTTTGGAGCAGCTAGATCTGCTGGGTCTCCGGCTTGGGCAGGGTAGGATCCCGGCGGGGTTCGCCGTTGGCGCTACTCGGACGGAGCCCTTGCGGGGATCCTTTTACACCGGAACCCAACCCATCTTCGGCGGCCAGGTCGGCAGAGCGGGCGATCTCGTAAAGGCTTTTCACCACACTGCTGAGGGGAATGGCGACGATCACGCCCAGGATGCCCCCCAGTTGCGCCCCCACCAACAGGGCAATCAAGATCCACACTGGATTTAGCCCGATCAGCTCTCCCATCAGGCGGGGGGCGATGACCCGATCCTTCACCTGCTGCACGATCAGGGAAACCAGCACCACTTTAAGGCTGAGCCAAATGTCCTGAAAGGCCAGCAACACCGCCGCCGCCCCAATGCCAATCACCCCCCCCACCAGGGGGATGACCTCCAGCAGGCCGATCAGCAGGCCAAACAGGAGCCCGAAAGGTACCCGCAAAAACCCAAAAACCGGCACCAGCATCAAGGCCATGATGAACCCCAACACCAACTGGCTGATGAGGAAGTTCTGAAAGCTGAGGGCTAGGGCTTCGCCAATGCGCGGCCCCCAAGGTTTGGGGAAGAGGCTGAGCAACCCCTGCCAGAACTGGCCCCCGTAGAGCAGCATGTAGAGGGCCAACACCAGCACCAGCACCAAGTCGATCACCTGGTTGAACGTACCCAGAAGGAGATCCAGGGATTGGCCGGCAATTTTCTCGGCGCTGGCCTGCAGGCGGTTGAGAAGGGTATTGACCAGCTCCGTCTGGCCAAGGTTGATGTTGCGCTCGGCGGCCCAAAGGCTAATCTGGTCGAGCCAATTTTGTAAGGTGTCCACCCACTCTGGGATCCGCGCCCCCAGCTGCACCACTTGCTTGGCCAAGACCGGCACCACGGCGATCCCCACCAAGACCAGCAGCACCACCGAGAGAGCAAAGACCAGGGTGACCGCCAAACCTCGACTGACCCGATAGCGCCGCAGCACCTGCACCGGGTAGTTGAGCAAAAAGGCCAGCACCGCCGCTGTCAGGATGGTGGTGAGCAAATGCCCAAACAGCCGACCCACCTGTATGGCCAGCCAGCCGCTGATGACGATCAAGATCCAGGTGAGCAGCAACCGCTGCAAGGGTGAGAAGCGATTCATGCCGGAGCCATCCCCAAGGGATCCCAAAGCGCTTAAAAACCCAGGATGCTATACCCACTATCCACGTAGATCACCTGGCCGGTAATGCCGCTGGCCAGGTCGCTGGCCAGAAAAGCCGCCACATTGCCCACCTCTATTTGAGTGACATTGCGCCGTAGGGGAGCTTTCTCCTCCACAGCATGCAGCATGGCATGAAAATCGGAAATGGCCGATGAGGCCAAGGTGCGGATTGGGCCGGCAGAAATGGCGTTCACCCGGATCCCGGCAGGGCCCAGCTCGGCAGCCAGGTAGCGGACACAGGTTTCCAGGCCCGCTTTGGTGACGGCAGCCATGTTGTAGTTGGGCACCACTCGCACTCCTCCCAAGTAGGTCAAGGTGAGGACACTGCTGCCGGATCTCAGTAGGGGCTTGGCAGCCCGGCAGAGGGCAATCAGGGAGTAGGTGCTCACATCCATGGCCAGGGCAAACCCCTCCCGCGAGATATCGCTGAAGTTGCCGCTCAGCTCCTCTTTTTTGACATAGGCCAGGCAGTGAACCAGAATATCGACCTGACCCCATTTTTCGGTTACCCCCTGAAACAGATCGCTGATCTGCTGATCGCTTTGCACGTCGCAGGGGAGGAGAAAATCTGGCTGCAAGGGATCCGTGAGTTGCTGAACTTTGGTTTTGAAGCGATCCCGCTCGTCCGGCAGATAGGTAACCCCTAGGCTGGCCCCCGCTTTGTGCAGTTGCTGAGCAATGCCCCAGGCAATGGAGCGCTCGTTGGCAATGCCGGTTACCAAGGCTTTCTTTCCCGTCAGCTGTAGCATGGCAAAAAAAGTAGGGGTGTATTCCTTTCTATCCTCCCACAGGTGGGAGCTGGGGCTGGGAGAAGGGATCCCAGGCACTCCTGAACTCCCGTTAAAAAGGCCCGGCTTCCACAATGAAAGTCCTTTTGGTTGAAAAGGAATATTGTCTGCTGGATCTCCGCAGCCCTGTTACCCGTGCCGAAATCATCGAGCACCCGTGGTCGTTGGAAGATACCTCCCTCAACCGGGCTGATAGGTGGAAGCAACGTGCAGTTCCTTGAGCTGCTTCGCCTCAACGCTGGAAGGAGCGCCGGTGAGCAAACATCGCGCCTGCTGGGTTTTGGGAAAGGCGATGACATCCCGGATGGAATCTTCCCCGGCCAGCAACATCACCAGCCGATCCAGGCCGTAGGCAATGCCGCCGTGGGGCGGGGTGCCATACTCAAAGGCTTCCAACAAAAAGCCAAACTTGTCCCGCGCCTGTTCGGGGGTGAGGCCAATCGCTTGAAAAACCTGCTCCTGAATTTCCCGCTGGTAAATCCGCAGGGATCCCCCTCCTACTTCCACGCCGTTCCACACCAGGTCATAAGCCTGGGCCCGCGCCGTTTTCAGGTCGGCCAAGTCGTCGGGGTGGGGGGCGGTAAAGGGGTGGTGCAGGGCTTCCAGGCGATTTTCTTCGGCGTTGAACTCAAACATGGGAAAGTCGGTGATCCAGAGGAGATTCAAGGCGTTCTCTGGGATCAAACCCAGCTCCTGGCCCAGGTGCAGCCGCAGCCGGCCCAAAGACTCGTTCACCACTGCCGCCGGCCCTGCCCCAAACAGCAACAGATCCCCTGGCTTGGCCTGGGTGAGATCCAGCAACCGCTTCTCCTGCTCGGGGCTCAAGCTCTCTTTCAGGGCGCCGATGGTATCGAGGCTGTCGGGCCGCACCCGGATAAAGGCCAAGCCGCCCGCCCCATACTGGGTGACCAGCTTGAACAGATCCCCGCCTGGTTTGATGCGGGTGTTGGAGATCTTTTCATCGCCGCCGGGCACTGGCAGGATTTTGATCAAACCGCCCTCAGCCAGCACTTTGGCGAAGACTTTGAATCGGGATCCCTGAAACACCTCCGAAACATCCACCAACTCCATCCCAAAGCGGGTGTCAGGCTTGTCGGAGCCGTAGCGGGCCATGGCCTCGGCATAGGTCAGGCGCGGGAAGGGACGGGGCAGGTGGATCCCTTTGACAGTTTTGAAGATATGGCAGATCAGTCGCTCGTTGAGCTCCAGGATCCCTTCTTGATCCATGAAGCTCATCTCCATGTCCAACTGGGTGAACTCCGGCTGCCGATCCGCCCGCAGATCCTCATCCCGAAAGCAGCGGGCGATCTGGTAGTAGCGATCCACGCCAGCCACCATCAGCAGCTGCTTAAAGAGCTGGGGCGACTGCGGCAGGGCAAACCACTCGCCGGGGTTGACGCGGCTGGGCACCAGGTAGTCTCTGGCCCCTTCTGGGGTGGAGCGGGTGAGGATGGGGGTCTCCACCTCAATGAAGCCCTCTTCATCCTCTAGGAAACGGCGGATGGCCTGGATGACCCGGTGGCGCAGTTGCAGGTTACGGGACATGCGCTCCCGCCGCAAATCCAGGTAGCGATAGCGCAGGCGGATCTCTTCTCGCACTTCCTCTGCTTCTTCTCCCGAGACGCTGAAGGGGAGCTGCTTGCCGACTGGACTGAGCACTTCCAACTGTTCGGCGTAGATCTCGACCTCGCCGGTGGCCAGGCGAGGGTTGAAGGAGTCGGGGGGCCGTTGCTGGACAGTTCCCGTTACCCGCACCACATATTCGTTGCGCACTTCCCCCGCCAGTGGATATGACTGCGGAGTTTTCTGCGGATCCGCCACCAGTTGCACAATGCCAGAGCGATCCCGCAAATCCAGAAAGATCACCCCCCCGTGGTCGCGGCGGCGGTCGATCCAGCCGTAGAGGGTGACGGTCTGGCCAATGTGGGCCGGGCGGACTTCGCCACAGTAGAGGGTGCGGGCCGGGCGATGGATGGCAGCAGGCATGGAAGAGGTGAGAGAACAAGGGTCTGAGCCCCTATCATACAAAACTCAGACCTCCTGCCTCGACTCAGCTTCTCAAGAGCATTCAGGGGATCCGCCCAGGGCTACCACAATCGTGCAGGTGTTGAGGCGCATCATGGCGATGTAGGTTTCAGCACCGCTGCCTGCTTCCCCCAAAGAATCGGAGTACAGCTCCTGTTCCGCTACCTTGACTCCCGCTTCAGCGGCCACCGTTTGGATCAGGGCCGGGTTGAGGGTGGTCTCGGCAAAGACAGCCGGCACCTGTAGAGCGCGGATCTCGGCCACCAACCGGGCCACTGTCTGGGCGCTGGGCTGTTCTTCGGTGCTGATCCCCAGCAGGGATCCCCCCATTTTCAGGCCGTAGGCTTGGGTGTAGTAGGCAAAGGCATCGTGAGTGGTCACCAAAACCCGGTTGGGAGGGGGGATGGTCTGAATTTGCTCCCCAATCCAGGCATGAAGCTCCTCCAGCTCTGCTCGATAGGCAGCAGCATTGGTTTGGAAGAAGGTCGCCTCGCCAGGCACCTGTTCCGCCAGCTCTTGGGCAATGCGCTCCACCATGAGGATGACGTTTTCCACATTGCCCCACACGTGGGGGTCGGGAGTGGGGATCCCATCCTCCTCATTAGTGACGATGGGATCGAGGATCTCGGCCAAGGCAACCCGCCGCGCTCCTTGGGCCGTGGCTTCGATGAGACGCATCAACCCCGGCTCCAGGTTGTAGCCATTCCAGAACACCAAGTCTGCCTGCTCTAGGGCCACCCCATCCGCCGGCGTTGGCTCGTAGACATGGGGATCCATCCCCGGCTGCAGCAGGCTGGTGAGCTGGATGCGATCTTGGCCCACCTGCTCTACCCAATCGGCGATCAGTGTGGTGGTGGCCACAACGCGGGAACGCGCCCATCCCGAACCGGCCAAGGCCAGAAAACTGCCGTTCCCGTCAGCGAGACAGAGTCCTATTGCCAAGCCGAAGGCTGCTACCCAACGGCGCCGCCCCCAAAGGAAGACAAGACTTTTGTTCATCGTTTCATGGTTTAGATGTCCCTTTAGGGTACACTGGACTTACCGAAAATGAAAGCAAAATGAAAAAGCAATCTGCTCCTCTCCCTCTTCGCCCGGCCAGGGGATCCCTGGTGGTGCGGGATCTGACGGTGCGTTACGGCAGCCTGCAGGTGCTGCAAGGGATCCAGGCTGAAATCGCGCCGGGGCGCATCACGGGCATCCTCGGGCCCAACGGGGCCGGCAAAAGCACCTTTCTCAAGGGGCTGTTGGGGTTGGTGCCGCTGGAACGGGGGGAAGTGCGCTACGGCGGACAAGCGCTGCGGGGAGAGCAAGTGGCCTATGTACCCCAGCGCTCGGCCATCGACTGGTCGTTTCCCGCCACGGTGTGGGATGTGGTGTTGATGGGGCAGGTGAGAGCTGCTGGCTGGTTTCGCCGCATCGGGAAAAAGGGGCAGCAGCGGGCTGCTCAAGCCCTGGAGCGGGTGGGGATGGGGGCCTACCGGGATCGCCCCATTGGAAAGCTGTCGGGGGGACAACAGCAGCGGGTGTTCCTGGCGCGGGCCTTGGCGCAAGAAGCGGAGATCTACGCCCTTGACGAACCCTTTGCCGGGATCGACCAGCCCAGCGAAGCTATTTTGTTCCAGGTGTTGCGGGAGCTGGCAGATGCCGGCCACATCGTGATGGTGGTGCACCACGATTTGGGGCAGGCCCGGGCCTACTTCGACGAAGTGCTCCTCCTCAACCGTGTCTTAATTGCCCAGGGATCCCCGCGGGAGGTGTTGCAGCCAGCGGTGTTGCAGCGGGCCTATGGCCGAGCCCTGCTGCTGGACTCAGCTGCCTAGGGAGCATGCCTCTAACCCCCAAAACCCTGAACTTTGCTGAATTTACTGAGCTTTAGGCGGTTTGGCAAAAGTCATTGAGAGGGATATAGTAGACCAAGTTTCCCCCTGATCCTTGAGTCCACCGCAACGGTTGCCGGGAAGTGAAGGGGGAAAGCGCTCGGGGGGTATTCCTCAGGGCTTTGCGGGATACCGCCTTCCTGCTCAGAGATAGGCAGGATGCGATCGCTTCTTTCCTGAACCATGTTCAGGAGAGTTCAGCGTGAATGTATCAGAGTTTGAGGTCAACAACGTTATGGAATGGCTCTGGCACAGCCTGGCGGATCCCTTGAGTTTTGCCTTCATGCAACGGGCTCTGCTGGTGGCGGTGGCCGTCGGCATTCTCTGTGCCGTGGTGGGCAGCTATCTGCTGGTGCAAAGCTTGGCCCTCCTGGGGGATGCCATCAGCCATTCGCTGCTGCCGGGCCTGGCCATTGCCTACATGCTGGGCCTCAACCTGTTTGTGGGAGCCTTTGTGGCCGGTCTCCTCAGCGCCCTCTTAATTCAATGGATCCGCTCCGCCAGCCCCCTCAAGCCGGATGCAGCCATGGGGATCGTCTTTTCGGCCTTTTTTGCCTTGGGGATCCTGTTGATCACTTTGATCCAACGGCGGGCTCGCATCGATCTCAACCACTTCCTCTTCGGCAACCTCCTGGGGGTGAATGCTGTCGATGTGCTGACAGTGGTGGGCATCACCCTTTTGGTGTTGGGGTTAGTGGCCCTCTTCTTCAAGGAATTGACCTTTTACAGCTTCGATCCCTTGGGGGCCAAAGCAGCCGGCCTGCCCACCGAGCGGCTGGGGTGGGGGCTGATGGTGCTCACTTCCCTGACGTTGGTGGCCAGCATGAAGGCAGTGGGCGTGCTCTTAGTGTTGGCCATGCTGATCACGCCAGCGGCAACCGCCTATCTGGTGGTGCCTCGATTGCACCAGGTGATGCTGTTGGGATCCCTATTTGGGGTGAGCGCCAGCCTGCTGGGGATGTACGCCAGCTACTACCTCAACGTCGCCTCCGGCCCAGCCATCGTCCTGGTGGCCTCCGCCTGGTTTAGCCTGGCCTTTCTGGGCAGAGTGTTCTCAGGAACGCGCTAGAAACCAGGGATCGCGGGTTGGGATCCCTGGCTCAAACCTCATCTGAGAAAGGGTAGATGCATGTTAACTCAAAAGCGGGAAGAGCGGCCATCCCGACTGCCGCCTGCACCGGCCTGCCGAGGCAACGCCTTGTTGACCCTCAAATCCCGGCCCATCCAAGTAGCGCCATCCAGCTCGTCGATGGCTTTTTGCTCATCAGCTTCGTTTTCCAGCTCCACAAAGGCAAAGCCCCGTTTACGGCCAGTCTCCCGATCCACTGGCAGCTTAATTTGCTTAACGGTGCCGTATTCGGCGAACACAAGTCGCAGGTCTTCTTCGCTGGCCTTGAAGGACAAATTACCCACAAAAATGGTCATGGTGTAGCAAACTCCGAACCTTACCCTTTAGCGTTCAGTTCGGAGGCTCACCTGGTTAAACCATTCGCTCAATCCGAACCTCATGCCAACCACATCTTAGTCTTCCCAATGGCATTTGCAAAGCCATCCTTCCAGCTTTTTGTCCGAGAATTGGGAGAACTTTTGTAGCAAGATGGAAACTCAGGATCCTAACCTTCATGGGCGATTACTTTGGCCCAAGGGTTGGCGTTTGGGAGTGCCGGGAGAGCGGGGATAAGGAGGCGGCGTGGGGGCTACTTTCTCCAGCAGTAGGCAGTGGCGCACCCCACGGCTGTGGGGTGTGGTGAAGGCTTCTACATGGATCAGTTTTCCGCCCAGGATCTTGAGGGCCCGCTCCAAAGTTTGGGCTTCTGCCTCGGTCCAATGGCCGCGATAGAGGATGGCGCGTCCCCCCACCTTGAGCAGTGGCAGACAATACTCGGCGCAGATCTCCGCCGAGGCCAGGGCCCTGGCCAGAGCGACATCATAGCTGCCCCGTTCCTGCCGGATTTGTCCCCAGATTTCGGCCCGCTGAGCCACTGCCCGCGCTTGGGTGAGGGAGAGCCTTTGCAAGGTGTCCTGTACAAAGGCAATCTTGCGTTGGGTGCTGTCCAGCAGGGTAAAGCGGGTTTGGGGCAGGGCAATTTGGGCCGGGATCCCTGGAAACCCTGCCCCGGTGCCGATGTCGATCCCCCGCCAGGGCTGAGCTTGGATTGCCTCCCAGGATCCCAGCAGGCGTAGGCCCCGCAGCGAATCCCACAGGTGTTTCTCCCAAAAGTCGATGGGATCGGTGATGCGGGTCAGGTTCTGGGTTCGGTTTCCGGCCATCACCAGCGGATAGAGCTGTTGCAGTTGTTGCTGCTGCTGTTCAGAAGGCTGCCAACCCAGCTCCGCCAGCCAGCTTTCCCACAGCGTCTTGAGCTGTGGGGGCTCAGAGGAAGAAGCGTCAGCCTTCTTCATCCCAGGGATCCCAGTTTCAATCCAGCGGGGATGGCTCTGTCGGCCCAGCCTTTCAGCTCTTGGGTCAAGCCCTGCAAAGAACGGTCGGTGCCCAGCAGCTCTTGGTTTAAGCAAACCAACTCCTGCAAATCCAGCTCCTGACAGCTGGCCCAATCTTCCGCCAGCAAGTTAATCGGCTGCGGCTGAGCCTGAAGCAACTGATGAGAGGCCAACTCCAGCTCTACATTCAAAAGCACCTGCTCCAACCGCTCTACCCGCTCCTGCATTTGCGCCAGCAGGGCTGCCAACTGCTGACAGCAATGGTGAACCCGCTGAGCATAGACCTTAAGCGGCAGGGTCAGCGGCAGCAACGACTCAGACAACAGTTGAATCAGGTGCTGGGCCTCCAGTTCTTCCAGTTGCAGGTCTTGCCAAATGGCGTGGTAAAGATGAAGCGAGCGACGACAGGCTTCCAGGCGCTGGTAGCAGGGCTGTAATACAGAACCGCGCAGCTCCTGCAGATAGTCGGCCCACAGTTGCCCAGCCTCTACTACCCAACCTGTCTGAAAAAAACTCCACCCCTGGGCCAACAGCCAACTGATCAACAGGCCCGCCAACAATTGGTTTTTTTGTCGCAACAGGAAAGGCGAAAGGTGCTCTCCCCAAACGGCTAACCCCAGCCAGATCAGGGCAGCCAAAGCCAAGTGGGGCAAGCTGATCATCTCGGCCAACAGCTGGGCAGACCAGCGCTGGCGCAGCATCCAGATCACCCCGGCGCCCAAGCTGTACAGCCCTCCCCCCAACAGCGGGATCAACACCAGCCACAGGGGTTGTCCCCTCCACAGGTGCGATAGTGACCCATCTTCGCCCAGCGCATCCCAACTGAGCAAGTACAAAGCCAGCAGAGCCAAAACCACGACCCAGCCCTGCTGTCGCTTGAGACGGCGGGCTAGAAGACGACGGCGGCGGCGCAGATAGGTTTGAAAGGACTCGGCAACAATCGACATAAAAAAATGGCACTGCGGATCCCTACCAATACCCCCACCGGCCTGGAGCGCTCCTTCACGATCATAAGTCTTAACTTTGCTAGGTCATCTGGCTTCTGTATTGCGTTGTTGGCGGGAGTCATGCCCAGCCGGTGGCCAGCTTTTTCAGGGGCTCATCAGGCGGTTTTTCGGCGAGACTCCTCCGAGAAGCGCTGTTTTCTCGGCAAGCCTGACAGAGGCTTTTTAGAGCAGGCAGCCGCGTGCAAGCTCTCCACCCCTGTTACCATGGAAGAGCCCTTAATGTTTCTTTCGTATCCATCGTATCCATAGCCAAGCTAGTCTCTTGGACCGGCTTTTTTATTGTGCACTGTGCCAGGTTTTGTGATCCCTTCTGCATCTCCTCCCAGTTCCGGCCTTTCCCCCCTCGAAGTGCAGCGCCAGATGATCGTCATTCTCGATTTTGGATCCCAGTACTCTGAGCTGATTGCCCGCCGCATTCGCGAAACCCACGTCTATTCGGAAATCCTTTCCTATCGCACCACTGCTGAGCAACTGCGGCAACTGCAACCGCAGGGCATTATCCTCTCCGGGGGCCCCAACTCGGTGTATGAGCCAGCCGCTCCGGTGTGTGACTCTGAGATTTGGAACCTGGGGATCCCGGTTCTGGGGGTGTGCTACGGCATGCAACTCATGGTGCAACAGTTGGGGGGCAAGGTGGAGGCAGCCCAGAAGGGGGAATATGGCCGTGCCGCTCTGCACATTTTGGATCCCACCGACCTGCTCACCAACCTGCCGGAAAACAGCATCATGTGGATGAGCCACGGGGATTCGGTTACCGAACTGCCGCCGGGCTTTCACACCTTGGCCTCTACCGACAACACCCCCTGTGCCGCCATTGCCGATCCAAGGCGTCGTCTCTACGGGGTGCAATTTCATCCGGAGGTGGCCCACTCAGAGGCTGGCGCCTTTCTCATCCGCAACTTTGTCTATCACATCTGCGGTTGCGAGCCCACCTGGACAACGGCAGCTTTTCTGGAGGAAGCCATTCGAGAGGTACGTGCCCGTGTGGGCAATAAGAAGGTGCTGTTGGCCCTCTCGGGGGGGGTAGACAGCTCTACTTTGGCTTTTCTGCTGCACAAGGCCATCGGCGACCAGCTCACCTGCGTGTTCATCGACCAAGGGTTTATGCGCAAGGAAGAGCCCCAGCGGCTGCTGCGCCTTTTCCAAGAGCAATTTCACATTCCCGTCCACTACGTGGATGGCCAGGAGCGGTTTCTCCGGCAGTTGCAGGGGGTTACCGATCCCGAAGAAAAACGCAAACGAATTGGGGCAGAGTTTATTCGCGTGTTTGAGGAAGAATCCCAGCGGCTGGGTCCTTTTGAGTACTTAGCCCAAGGCACTCTCTACCCAGACGTGATCGAGTCTGCCAATACCCATGTGGATCCGGTTACTGGAGAACGCATTGCCGTCAAGATCAAAAGCCATCACAATGTCGGCGGCTTGCCCGAAAATCTGCGCTTTAAGCTGGTGGAGCCTTTGCGCAAGCTCTTCAAAGACGAGGTGCGGCAACTGGCCCGCTCTTTGGGGCTGCCGGAAGAAATTGTTGGCCGCCATCCTTTTCCCGGGCCGGGGCTGGCCATCCGCATTGTGGGCGAAGTCACCAAAGAACGGCTGGAAACCCTGCGAGAAGCGGACATGATCGTGCGGCAGGAGATCAACCGCTCCGGCTACTATCCCAAACTTTGGCAAGCCTTTGCCGTGCTGCTGCCGGAAGTGCGGTCGGTGGGGGTGATGGGGGACAAGCGCACCTATGCCTGCCCGGTGGTGGTGCGACTGGTTACCAGCGAAGACGGTATGACCGCCGATTGGGCGCGGGTTCCCTACGATCTCTTGGCCACCATTTCCAACCGCATCGTCAACGAGGTGCCCGGCATCAACCGCGTGGTTTACGACATCACCTCCAAGCCCCCTGGCACCATCGAGTGGGAGTAGGCGGGATCCCTTGCGTCTGGCCTCGATTCCCGGCTGGATCGATGGCTACCTATGGCCAGCTTCCGGCAGGGAATAGGAAGGGCTTGAGCTGAAGGGCTGAGCGGCTTGGACTTCCATTCGGGCCAAAGTCGTAGCGGCATCCGCCAGTTGTAGAGCAAGGTTGGCACGGCTAATCGGATCCCGGGCATTCCAGAGATCCTGTCCCAAACAAAACACCCGATAGCGAAAGGCTTTGATCGAGCGCGATGGGATGACCTTGACAGTCATGGCTACAACCTCTTCTCCACAGAGACGTGAATAGTCAGCAGAACCCGCTCGGGCTCAAGGTAAACAAATGTTACCAAAACAACCTCGTCCTCAGAGGTAATACTGACCGGGCAGGTGGCTTTCGGGGGTTCCACCCGTTCATGCCGTACCCCCACAGTGTATTCTCCAATCGGCAGGTCATCAAATCCAGCGTCCGCATAGATCAACTCAATGGTTTCTTCTGCAATCAACTGCCCCTCTCGCTCCAGGAAACTGAGAAAAGGGATCCCATCGATGGAGGTGAGCGCGTTGTTGGCCTGGTTGCGGATCATCACGAAGATGTCGGACATGGAGGGTGCGCCATCACCTCAGGGGTTTATGATCGAGGGTGCTGGAATGTAGCCCGACTTTCTTTAGCCTGGACTGCCGCCAAGTCCTGATTCAGCGACCAAACCCTTGACCCCACGTGGCCGGGCGGGCAAGACAGGCTTGGAGTTTTTTCCGCAGCTGGGCTGTATCGAGGCGCTGACCGATGAGCACCAACTGGTTTTTGGGCTGGCGAGGCCACTCATCGCTGCTGAGGGTATAGCGCCGACCGCTGAGGTGAAAGATATGTCGCTCTGGGCTTTCCTCGAACCACAACACCCCTTTGGCACGAAAGACTGCATCGGGCAACTCGTTGAGAAAATTTTGGAAAGCATCCAAAGAGAAGGGCTGATCGCTCTCAAAGGCTAGGGAGTTAAAGCCGTCAGCCTCGATGTGGCTGTGATGGGAGTGGTGGTGGTCATGATCGTGCTCATGGTCATGGTGGTCGTGACTGTCGTGATCATGGGCTTCTTCTTGGGGCAAGGAACTGGCCTGAAACAAATCGGTATCCAAGATTAGCTCCAGGGGAACTGCGCTGTTGACGGTGCGCAAAATGCGGGCATCTTCTTTGATCTCGCGGATGCGTTTTTCCAGACGCTCGATCTCGGCTTCCTCGACCAAATCGATTTTGTTGAGGAGAATCACATCCCCATAGGCAATTTGGCTGTAGGCCACGTTGCTGTTGAACAGATCGGGGGCAAAGTTGGTGGCATCTACCAGGGTGATAATCGAGTCTAGCCGCGTCAGATCTCGCAATTCTGGCCCCAAAAAGGTGAGGGCCACCGGCAAGGGATCCGCCAATCCCGTAGTCTCCACCACCAAGTAGTCGATGTGGTCAGAGCGTTCCATCAGCCGCAAAACACTCTCGGCGATGTCGTCCCGGATGGTGCAGCAGATGCAGCCGTTGTTCAGCTCCACCAAGTCTTCTTCGCTGGAGACGATCAGCTCCGCATCGATGCTGATCTCGCCGAATTCGTTGACCAGCACCGCTGTGCGCATCCCTTTCCGGTTGTTGAGGATGTGGTTGAGAAGGGTGGTTTTTCCACTGCCCAAAAAGCCTGTGATGATGGTGACAGGTAAGCCGCGCTGGGGCACTTCGATGGTTGCAGTCATGGAATGGCAGCGATCCGATATAGAGGGAACTCTTCCACTTTATCCTCTTTCCTCATTGCCCTAGCTGTCTGAAGCCGATTAAACCCTTCAGATGCGATCAGTAGAGCCTTTGCGCCTCGGCATTGGCGGCAGCCTTGGCTGTCTGAACTGGATGGTCTCTCTCTTTCCGGCTTAATCCTCCAGGGTCAGATCGCTTCCTCTAATCCCCCGGCCCTGAAAGTAGGGTTATTTCGATTCAAACTGGGACAATGCACCCAACACCTAAAACGTTGAACGCAGGGGGCCAGGGAGCTGTTCTCAGTGGCCCACGGGTCTCACCCTAACCTGAAGTGACTATCGATAACATCCCTAGGTAGACTATAGTGCTGACCCACCCCAGCTTGGCCTGTCAAGATGCCTACCTGTCCTGGGTTACTTCCACCTGGTTGCCCGGCTCTAGGCTGACGCGGAACTGTTGTGCGCCTGTTGGCAAGGGATCCGGCGGTAGCTCCGGCAGGTCGGCAAATGGGGTTTCGGCTCGGCGCTCTCGGGCAAGCTCATTCTCCGGCTCGGCAGCCAGCAGGGATCCCGTCCTATCCACCGTTACCCGGTAGACCAAGCTCTCTGGCCAATCGGGGGGAGACTGCCACTGCTCTGCCAAAATGTCTCGCAGACGGGAAAGGGGATCCGCCCCTGCTGCCTCTCTTCCCGCTGTTGGGTCAGATTCTTGGAGGGATGTGGCCAAAGGCTGCGATTGACCCGTCAAGGCAGGGGTGGTGAGCCGCTCTTGCGGGGAAGGGGAAACTGCGGGATCCCTGGGGGTGCGGCTGGCCCAGATCCCAACACCGGCCACAACTGCGATCCCTCCCACCAGCAGGGCCGCGATTCCGGTGGGCTGTCGATACCAAGCCCGCGTCACCGGAGTTCCCAGATTGGCCAGTTGGGGAATGTCATCCGCCACCTGGGAGAGGTTCTCCAGCAGGTCGTACAACTGCGTCATCGACAAATCCACCTGCGCGATGCGATCTTCCCCTTGGCGCACCGTGAGACGATGAAAAATAAAATCAAGCGGACGGATGGCCACGGTACCGCTGAAGGTTCCCTTGGGTTCCCCACTCAAGTGGGATCCCACGTAGCGGTCGATTACGGTGATCAAATCGTTGAGCCAAACGTTATCGCCGTGTAAAGTTTTGACTGTCTCTCCCTGGCGGATTTCCAACTGACACTCGAAGCTGCGCTGGATGGCTTGCAGCGGCGGCGTTGCAGAGGAGTCTGAAGAATTGGAATCGGCAGGGGCTTCTCCCCGTACAGTCAGCGTAGAAGTGGGCTGTTGATAGGTGTGGCTAACCAGGGTAAGGTTGGGCATGGCAACTGCGGGCAAACAACACGGGTAGAGGGCTACAGAGGCGATAACAGAGGTGATAATTGACGAACCTGCCTCAAGAAGAGGGTGAGGTATCGGGGCCGGAGCTGTGGGCTACCCCCTCTTCCTCCAGATCGCTGCCGGCAGGCAAATCCATCTCAGGACGGCTGAGCAAGGCTTTCCACAGGCGCTGAGCGCCTTTCGGGCTACTGTAGAACATCAGCTCAATCAAGATGCGCAGGGCCAGCTCGGTGAGGCTATTCTCATCGCGCACGTCCCCATCCACCATGCGGCTGCGGTAGTGAGAGAGGAATTCATCCAAGTAATCTCCCACCAGCGGCTGACGGAAGGGGCTGAGCTCTTGATCGACAGCGGCTTCCAGTTGCTCCAAGGTGCTGCGGATACGGGCTTGTTGCTGAGCAGCCAGATAGGCAATCACCATCACCAGGGCGCGGGCCTCTTCGATATCGACCTTTTTGCGCCCACCGCTGCTGCGGCGCAAGGGGTTAGCATTGCGCAGTCGCCAGAGGGTCACCCGGTCGCCAATCTGCTCTTCCAAGTTGAGGGCTTTGGCTGCGGCCAGAACCGCTTCGGAACTTTCTCCGCTCAGGGACTCCAACCCCAGCAGTAGCAAGTCCAACTGGGCTTTGATGGTACCGGTGGCTGTGTTCAGGCCAACGGGCCGACTGTCTAACTGAATGTGCTTGTGTTCCACCGTCACGCTGTCAATGGGAGCTTTGGGTTTCGACGAAACTCTATGATCTCCTGTCCAAGCCAAACCTGCAACCTACCTCCCTGCGCTCTAGTCTAAAAGACTTTGGGCATGCTAGACTGCTCGCCAGCCTGCCGAGAGTTGAGCTCTCAGGGTTCTTCCCCAAAACGGGGTAACTCTGGATGCATCTTAGACCAATAAGAATGGGTTTTCTGGGCCGGTTTCTGTTTCGGCAACGCCCCTACTCCTAGCTGAACTTGGGCTTTTGGACTCAGGGGGATGGCTACTTATAATGGGGAAAGCAGCTGCTGCTTTGGCCTTTAAGAGCTAAGTGACTACCCACCTTTATTGAGTTTCCCTTTTGTTGACACCAGCGACTCTAGGTGCAGCTTGATTCATCATGGCCTCTTCTGCTCGCTGCAGTACTCAGCCTGTCCCTGTTCACTGGGTCTTGATCTTCAGGGATCGATTGGGGCAGAGGGGGGTTGTTCTGGATAGTATCTATTACTCAGTGGGACGGTCTAAAGACAATCATATTCGCCTTTACGATCCCTGCGTCTCTCGGAAACACGCTTCCCTCATCCGCATCCCAGGTTCAGGGCCAACTGCACAGGGATCCCTGCAGTACAGCTACATGGTATTCGATGGCAGTCCGGGATCCAGGCCCAGCACCAATGGCCTATTCGTCAACGGAAAACGGGTTTTGTCCCATCGCCTTCAGCTCCTAGATAAGATAAGGTTTGGGCCGAACGTAACAGCAATTGTGGAGACAACGGATCGACTCAGCCCGGAAACCCTAGCCAAGTTATTGCAGCCTCTGGATGCTGCTAGCTCTACATCCCCATCCACATTTGATTTTAATTTTGATTTTAATAAAGACACGGAGCCGAACCCGGAAAACCTGGCTCAGCCAGAGGAAGAGGATTTCACTGTTGCCTAAGCCAACCCAACCAGTCTTCTGAATCCTCCTGTGCTCCCCATCCCACCTGCTCTGAGCGGCTACTGGCAAAATGCCTTTGACCTAGAAGCCCATCTGGGATCCTTCCTGGGCCTTGGGGCTGCCGATCTGCGGGAGAAACTGCGGGCAGGGCAGCAGCAATTGGCGGAGTTGGGCCGGCGAGACTTTGGCTGGGATCGGGCAGATGCGTTTTATCGGGATCAGGTGAGATCCGCCTATCTGCTGGATTTGGCGGCTTGGCACCTGAGCAGCACCGACTACATCGGCGATACCTTACGCCTGGTGGCGGATCATGCCCGCGGGTTGGTGTTGGATTTTGGCGGCGGCATCGGCACCCATGCTATCGGGGCGGCCCTCTGCGCAGCGGTGGATCAGGTGATCTTCTGGGATATCAACCCCATCCATCGGCAGTTTGTGCAATGGCGGGCGGAAAAGCTGGGCTTAACCGAGCGCATCCACTGTCCAGAAAACTTCCCAGAAGAGATCTTTTTTGACACGGTCATCTGCTTCGATGTGGTGGAACATCTGGCGGATCCGGCAGCGCAGTTGCGGCAGTTTTACGACTGGCTCAAGCCGTCAGGTAAGCTTTTGATCAACTGGTACTTTTTCAAGGGGTTTAACGGCGAGTTTCCTTTTCACCTGGACGACCCGCAAAAGGTAGAGCAATTCTTTCAGGTGCTGCAAAGCTGTTTTTTGGAGGTGTTTCACCCCTATTTCATTACCGCCCGCTGTTACCGCAAGTGGGATAAAAGCTGAGATTGGAGAAAACCAAGGTGCTGCGCTATTTGCGGATATTGTGGCTGTTTTGGAGCACCTCAATCGCGGCAGAAATGGAGTACCGTGCCAATTTTTTCTTTGCCAGCCTCAGCAGTCTGGGTGGCTTGGGATCCGCTCTGTTTGGGCTGTCGTTGTTTTACCAGCAGGGGCACCGGCTGGGCGGTTGGAGTTGGCCGGAAGCCCTCATCGTGTTGGGGGTGTTCACCATTCTGCAGGGGGTGTCGGCCAGTCTCTTTAACGTCAACCTCAATCGCATTGTGCAGCAGGTGCAGGAAGGCACCTTGGATTTTGTTTTGCTAAAGCCAATAAGCAGCCAGTTTTGGCTGTCGGCCAGGGTGTTTTCCCCCTGGGGCCTGGTGGATATCGGCTTTGGCCTGTTGCTGATTCTCTACGCCGGGATCCAGCTCCATTTGCCTGCTTGGGCCTATGCTCTGGGGCTGCTGCCTCTGCTGCTGGGGCTGATCATCCTCTACAGCCTCTGGTTTATGTTGGGAGCCACCAGCATTTGGTTTGTCAAAATCTACAACGTCACCGAGGTGCTGCGGGGCCTAGTAGAGGCAGGACGATTTCCGATAGTGGCCTATCCGGTGGCCTACCGCGTGTTTTTCACCTTCGTCGTGCCGGTGGCTTTCCTGACCACCATCCCGGCGGAGACCCTGCTGGGGCGAGCCCAATGGCCGTGGCTGCTGGGATCCGCTCTGCTGGCGGCAGGGCTGTTGTGGGGATCCCATCTCTTCTGGCGCTTTGCCCTGCGCTTTTACACCAGCGCTTCCAGTTAAAGTCTGGGCCAAAAAGCTTGGATCCCACGCATCCGAGTTTCCAGGAGTTGAGTAATTTCTACAGACGCGCCCCACGCGCTGACATCGCGGAGAACAACTGCCTTCAGTACAAGGCAGAGGGAATCGCAGAGTTCTCTGGGTTGAGGGCAAAAAAGTTTTCACTGCAGCGCTTTGCAGCCACAGGCTCTGTGGTTTAGGGGGGCTTGTCTGTCAGTGGTTTTGATGGTTTGTCGATCTTTTGAGGAGCCTGTTCAATGCACAAACACACAAGCTTTGTAGCAGCATCTGTGATAGCCGGCAGTTTTGCTCTCTTGGGCTGTGGCAGCAGCACTTCGTCTTCGATGATGCCTTCCCAAGCGGATTTGGTGGCTTTGAGCAGCGGCAATCGCCTCACCTTTATCCGCTCTGCCGATGCCTTTGTGCAGGGATCCCTGACGGTAACAGGAGTGAACGGCAACCTCATTGGTATCGATGTGCGCCCTGCCAACCGGCTGCTTTACGGGCTGACCGACACCAGCATCCTTTACACCATCAACTTGCAGACCGGTGTCGCTACCGTGGCCAGCACTCTGTCGGTTCCCTTCACCGCGGGCACGCTTTCTGGCATGGATTTCAACCCTGTTCCGGATCGGCTGCGCTTGGTGGGAGCCAATGGCCAGAACTTCCGCATCAATGTGGATACGGGCGAAGTGATCCAAGATAGACCTTTGGCCTTTGGCCCAATGGAACTACAGGGATCCCAGCCGGCCATCACCGCCGCCGCCTACACCAACAATGTGGCGGGTGCCCAATCCACGCGGCTGCTGAACATCGACGGGCAACGGAACCTGCTGGTGTTGCAGAATCCCCCCAACGATGGGGTTCAGGTGCCCATTGGCCCTCTGGGGGTGAACTTCGGCCCTATGGGTGGGTTTGACATCCGTACTGCTGATGGAGTGGATACCGGCTTTGCCATCGGCGGCTCCACCTTGTATCGAATTGACCTCAACACCGGTCGGGCCACATCCCTGGGCACCCTGCCGGGTGGGCCGTTCTTTGGCTTGGCCGCCCTCTAGGAAAGCCGATTCCCATTTGCCTATCTAAATCAAGGTTAATCAACATTAATCAATGTTTTGGATTCATTGATTTGGAACCAATTGTTGGAATCGTTTTGAGATCGTTGCTGCTGTTGATCCTTGACCCGGCCCGATCCCAGCTCAGGATTGGGCCTTCTATTTCCCCACAAGTCAGGGTTGACCTTCGCCTATGCAGACGATAAATTATGAGAGCCGCTGCCCTGCTTGGATTACTCTGGGCGATGCTTGTGCCTCTGCAGTTTCTCTCTCTCTTCCATCCCGTTTCCTCTTCCCGCTCATGAAGATCGAGGGCGACAAAGCTGAGGAATCCCTGCAGGAAAAAACCGATGCAGAGGTGTTTGCAGCCCTAAAAGCAGGCCGGTCACAAGCTCTGGCCATTCTCTACGACCGACACGCCGGCTTGGTGTACGGAATTGCCTGCAAAATGCTGGGCAGTACTGCCGAAGCCGAAGATCTCACCCAGGATATTTTTTTGAACTTGGCTCGTTCCTGATACATTTACGCTGAACACTGCTGAACATCACTGTTCAACTATGCAGCGATAGCATTCTGTTTGTTTCCAAACAGAATGGCGGTATTCCGCAAAGCTTTGAGTGGAATACCCAAAGCGCAGTTTCCGTGTCGTCTTACTACCAATTTTCTGCTTTGCTTTGGCTACCATGTTGGCAGACTCGAAAGTAAACAGAAAGATCAACTGGTAGTAATCCGTACTGAACATATTATACATTATTTTCAGTATAGTTGAGCTTATTATTGACTAGAGTCATGCTCCTTTGATCCCAGACGGGGATCCCTGCGCACCTACCTGAGCATCTTGGCTCGCTCTCGCTGTTTGGATCGGCTGCGCTCTTGGCGGAATCGACAGCGCTCCCTGGAACAGGGCAGAGTGGAATTGCAGGGTAGTCCTGCTGCGGATCCCACCTTGGAGCAGTTGGCCCAAGCGGAACGGGTGGCCGAGGTGCAAACGGCCTTGGCCGAGTTGTCCGAAAGTCAACGGCAAGTCTTAAAGATGGCCTATTACGAAGGCATGAGCCAAACGGAAATTGCCAAGCAACTGGATCTGCCTTTGGGAACGGTCAAAGCCAGAGCTCGGCGGGCTCTGCTGCGGCTGCGCGAGTTGTTGGGAGGCCCCTCATGAAAGCCGAATCTGTGTCTCCCGAAGAACTGCAACTGTGGCTGGCAGGCTATGTGCTGGGGGATCTCTCCCCGGAAGAGGCCGAGCGGCTGGAAGCCTTGCTCAAGCTGCGCCCGGAGCTGCACCGAGAACTGCAAGCGTTGCAACGGGCGTTGGAGACAGCCTACGGCGTGGAGGAAAAGCAACCTCCCCCCGCCCTGCGGGCTTCTCTGTTGCAGGCACATGCGGAGCAGGCAGCCCAACCGATGCGCACCCCCGCCTGGATTGCCAAGGGATCCCGTCTCTGGCAACGGGGCTTGGGGGCGGTGGCCGCAGGCTTGATCGTCGCTTTGGGGCTGGGGAACCTCTACCTGTGGCGCAGGCTGCAGCTAGCCCAGACTCAAGGGATCCCTGGCGAGGTGTTGACCTATGAATTGCAGCCGACTGCGGAGAACCTGGCCGGCTCGGTCAAGCTTGAGGTGGATCCCCAGCGCCTGCAAGGGCGATTGGTGGCCCAAGGGTTGCCGCCTTTGCCGGAAGGCCGGGTCTATGCCCTGTGGGTGGTGCTGGAACCGGAGGCGCCCTTTACCACCGATAGGGCGGGGGCCGTTCTCGTGGCAGCTTTTCCGGTGGATGAAACAGGAAATCGCCAACAGGAGCTGCGCCTACCGCCGGTGTTTGAATCTACAGAATGGGTGCGGGCTGTGGCCATTACCGAAGAGGATGGCAATCGTCCCCAAGAGCACCAGGGATCCCCTTTGTGGATTTCCGGCTAGGGAAAGCATCGGCAGGCCCATGGATTGGCGTGGCCTGATGGCGTAAATAGGCGATTATTATGCAGATTGATATCCACCCAGTCTTGTGACCCAGACAGAAAACCTTAAGATAAAAGTCGCCACCCCAGCGAAGAACTTGGAGGCCACCCCATGGGCGAAGCGAAGCGCCGTAAAACCCGCATCAGCCAAGATCCCGACCAAGAGCTGGTGTTTCCCAACCTCAAGGATATTCCCCTCACCAAAGGGCAAGCTCGCGCCATCTACAATTGGACAACCCGTGGCGCTTGGGCAGGCATCATTCTCCTGGCCATCATTTGGGTGGTGATCCGATTTGTAGGGCCTGCCTTCGGCTGGTGGCATCTGGTCGGCTAGCCGGCCGGATCCCCTTTAGCATCCTTTGGAGTTTCCGTCTATGCGCTCTTATCTGGCAGCCGCCATTCAAATGACCAGCATTCCCGATCTGGCCAGCAACTTGCAGCAGGCGGAAGAGTGGATCGACTTTGCAGTGCGCCAGGGATGCGAGCTGGTGACGCTACCAGAAAACTTTGCCTTCATGGGGCCGGAAGCCGAGAAAGCCCGCCTTGCTCCTGAGATTGCGGAGCGGGCGGAGGAGTTTTTGGCCAAGATGGCCCAGCGTTACCAAGTATTTATTTTGGGAGGAGGGTATCCTGTGCCGGACGGGCAGGGCAAAGTTTACAATACCGCTGCCCTCTACAGCCCTGACGGCAAAGAGCTGGCCCGCTATCGCAAAATCCACCTGTTCGATGTCAATCTGCCCGACGGCAATACCTACCGCGAGTCGAACACGGTGGTCAGCGGAGATGAGGTGGTCACCTGCGAACAAGAGCAACTGGGGAACCTCGGTTTGTCGGTCTGCTACGACGTACGCTTTCCAGAGCTGTACCGATCCCTGGTGGATCGCGGAGCCCAGATTTTGCTCATCCCTGCCGCCTTCACGGCCTACACGGGTCGGGATCACTGGCAGGTTTTGCTGCAATGCCGGGCCATTGAGAACACCTGTTACGTGATAGCCCCCGCCCAGGTGGGCACCCACTACGAGCGGCGGCAATGTCATGGCCACGCCATGATCGTGGACCCCTGGGGGACTATCTTGGCGGATGCGGGTGGCGAAAAACCGGGGGTGGCCATTGCTGAAATTAACCCAGAGCGTTTCCAGTTGGTCAGGCGGCAGATGCCTTCCCTACAACACCGTCGGCTGGCCTGCACCGTCACCCGCTAGGGATCCGCTATGCCATCCCCTTGGCCTGCGCTGATTCTCTACAGCAAACCCGGCTGCCACCTCTGCGAGAGCTTGGTGGAGAAGTTGCGGCAGATCCCCGAAATCCGTGATCTGGAAGTCCGCGACATCACCTCCAACCCGAGTTGGTGGGAGCAATACCAACTGGAAGTTCCCGTGCTCACCCTGGCAGGGGATCCCGAGCGACCTTTGCCACGTCCTTCCCCTCGGCTGACGGTGAGCCAGTTGCGGGCTTGGCTTGAGAAACAGCTCCGTTGAATTTCTCCTGCTGCTGCCGGAGCTTTCTCTGCCATGCCTATGGAGAGAGCAGCGATTCGCTGCGGGCGGTGTAGCCGGCTTGACGCAGGGCTTCAACGGCGGCTTGGGCATTGTTAACCCAAAATTGGGATCCCATTCTCACCCAAAGGGTATGGGGATGGGCGGTGATGGCAGCCACGACAGGAATGCGATTTTCTTCTTTAATTTCCGAGCGTTGGCGAGCGATTAGCGTCTGTAAACGGTATCGATCCTCCAGTGTCCCGGCAGAGTCGAGAGGGATCTCCACCGTTACCCAGCTAACAGATTCAATCGGTTGCAAATCTTCCACAATCAGTTGCACCTGTTCATCCCGCTGATCCACTTTGGCCCAGACCCACAGCCGTTGATCCACCTCCAGGCAACCGCGCAAACGTTCGTAGGTTTTGGGAAAGATCACCGCTTCACAACTGCCGGTGAGATCTTCCAGTTGCAAAATGGCCATGCGATCCCCTTTCTTGGTTGTGACATTTTTAATGGCAGTCACCAGGGCGAGAACGCCCACAGAGGCATCGGCTGCGCAGCCGCCCAAGTCAGCTAGGTTTACAGGGGCCAGCAGTCGCGCTTGCTCCTGAATGCGCCGCAGCGGATGATCCGAGACATAAAACCCCAGCAGCTCCCGTTCTAGCCTCAACTTTTCCTGAGGTGGAAAATCTTCAGTAGCCGGCCCACGCGGAGCCTCCACAAATCCATTGCCGGCGCTGCTATTGCTCCCCAATAGATCGAACAAGCTGGCTTGGCCGATGGCTTTGGACTTGGCTCGCTGCGCTGCCCAACTGAGGATGGGATCCAAATCGGCAATTAGTTGTTTACGATTTCCAGAAATACAATCAAAAGCGCCCGCACAAATCAGGGCCTCCAGGGCACGACGGTTAACAATGCGCAGATCCACCCGCTGGCAAAAATCCGCCAGAGAGGTGAAGGGGCCATCAGCTTGACGGGCAGCCAAAATGTTTTGAATGGCCCCCTCCCCTACATTCTTCACTGCCCCCAGACCAAACAAAATGCTGGATCCCTGGGGAGTAAAGTCCATTCCAGAACGGTTGATATCCGGCGGCTGAATTTGGATCCCAATTGACAAGCAATAGGTAATGTAGCGCTGTACCTTGTCCTGATCTCCCCCCACAGAAGAGAGCAAGGCTGCCATATATTCCGTTGGGTAATTGGCCTTGAGGTAAGCTGTTTGAAAAGTAATCAACCCATAGGCAGTAGAATGCGATTTATTGAAGCAATACTCGGCAAAAGCAACCATTTGATCAAACAATTCTGTGGCAACTTCTTGGCTTACACCCCGCTTGGCTGCCCCCTGCACAAATTGCTCGCGGTGTTTCTCCATCTCGGAGACTTTCTTTTTCCCCATCGCTCGCCGCAGCAGATCGGCTTGGCCTAAGGTGTATCCGGCCATGTCTTGGGCAATGCGCATGATCTGTTCCTGGTAGAGGATGGCTCCGTAGGTATCCTGAAGAATGGGCTTGAGGAGTTCGTGGGCATAGGTTACCGGTTTGCGACCGTGCTTGCGATCGATAAAGTCGGGGATCATTCCCGTATCCAATGGGCCTGGCCGGTACAAGGCCAATACTGAAGAAATATCTTCCAGGTTGGAAGGTTTGAGCTCCCGCACCACCTGCTTCATGCCAGAAGATTCCAGTTGGAAGATCCCTTCCAGCTCTCCCTTTTCCAAAAGCTGGTAGGTTTTCTTGTCGTCTAGGGGTAGGTTATCCAGATCTATATTGACGCCATTGTGTTCTCGGATCAGTTCCACTGCCCGCTGAATCATCGTCAGGTTGCGCAGACCCAAAAAGTCCATCTTCAGCAAGCCCAAAGACTCGATATCTTCCATCGAGTACTGGGTGATAATTTGGCCTTCATTGTTGTACTGCAGAGGCACGATCTCATCTAAGGGATCCTTAGCAATCACCACACCGGCAGCGTGAACCCCGAAGGTTTTGTTGGTGCCCTCCAACAAACGTGCCAGCTCGATCCAGCGGTGGGTGGTTGGGTCTTTCTCGTATTTTTCTTTGAACTCTGGAGCGGGAGTATCCTCGCCAATCATCTCTTCCAATTTTGCGGGCTTGCCTCGGGATACCGGGATCAATTTCGCCATTTTGTCGGCTTCTGAGTAGGGAATGTCTAAGACTCGACCGACATCTTTGAGAATGGCTTTAGAGGTCATGCGGTTAAAGGTGATGATCTGGGCGACTCGCTCTTGGCCGTATTTGCGGGTCACATAGTCGATCAGCTCTCCCCGCCGCTCGATGCAAAAATCCGTATCGATATCCGGCATCGATTGACGTTCTGGATTGAGAAATCGCTCAAACAGTAGGCCGTATTTAACCGGGTCAATGTTGGTAATTTGTAGGGCATAGGCCACCAGGGATCCTGCTGCCGAGCCTCGCCCCGGCCCCACCGGGATCCCCTGCTCGCGGGCATAGCGAACGTAGTCCCAGACCACCAGGAAATAGCTGGAGAAGCCCTTTTGTTGGATGATGTTCAGCTCAAAGCGCAGGCGCTCCTGGTAGTTTTGGGGGATCTGATCCGGCTGAGCAACACCGCAGCGCTTCGCCAGCCCCTGCCAGGCCAATTCTGTGAGATAGCTATCGGCAGAATGGCCCGGTGGAACCGGGTAGTCGGGCATGCGCATTTCCCCAAATAGCTCATAGCCCTCGATCTTTTCCAGCACCTTCAGGGTGTTGGCGATGGCCTCGTCAATCACCTCCTGTTCCAAATGGTCACGGCAGAGACGGCGCATCTCTTCTGGGCTTTTCAGGTATTCGGTTCCGGTGTAGCGAAGGCGATTTTTTTCAGTAAGGGATTTGCCTGTTTGAATGCAGAGCAGCGCATCGTGGGCCTCTACATCCCAGCAGGAAATAAAATGGCTATCGTTGGTGAGGATGATCGGGATCCCCAATTCGCGGGCGATGCGCACCAACTGCACATTGACAAAGCGATCTTCTTGATAGCCGTGATCCTGAATCTCGATGTAATAATCATCCCCAAACTGCTCTTGGTACCAAGCGGCAACTTCACGGGCAATTTCTGGCCGCCGCTGCAAAATAGCTTGAGGCACTTCTCCTGCCAAGCAGCCGCTGGTGACGATCAGCCCTTCTTTGTATTGCACCAAATACTCTTTGTTGATGCAGGGGCGAGAGAAAATCCCTTTCCCTTGAATGCCATGTAGATGGGAAATGGTGGTTAGCTTCACTAAGTTTTTGTAGCCCTGGGTATTTTTGGCCAGAACCACTTGGTGATACTTGGGGTACTTGCGGCTTTTGTCGCGGATATCGCCGTTGATTACATACATTTCATTGCCGATGATTGGAGTAATCCCTTTGCTTTTACACAGTTTCACCAGCTCTAACGCCCCATACATGACACCGTGATCCGTCAGGGCCAGCCCCGGCAAACCCATAGCCACCACCTGCTCGATCAGACGCGGCAATTGGCTGGCGCCATCCAAGAGGCTGTATTCGCTGTGGAGATGCAAAGGAACAAAAGACATGGCAACGCTATGGATAGTGGGATCCCTTTAACCTTAACTCAGCGTGTCCATTTCTCGACTGCCTGCAGATGCCGCTACAGTAAAGTCAGCTGATGTTTTTTCCCTTTTCTTGAACCTATGGATGCTCCCATTCGCCTCACCCAGTACTCCCACGGCGGTGGCTGCGGCTGTAAAATTGCCCCGGCCCTGCTGCAACAAATTCTTAAGGATGTGCCCCTGCTATCCCCAAATCCGGCTTTGTTGGTGGGAGCTGAAACCAGCGATGATGCGGCTGTCTATCAAATAAGCGACCACCAAGCCCTAATTTTGACCACCGACTTCTTCATGCCGATTGTGGATGAGCCGGTGGATTTTGGTCGGATCGCGGCGACCAATGCCCTTTCCGATGTCTACGCGATGGGGGGCACTCCCATTCTGGCTTTGGCAGTTTTGGGCATGCCGGTCAATACCCTGCCGATGCAGGCCATCCAAGGGATCATGGCCGGAGGGATCCAGGTTTGCCAAGAAGCCGGGATCCCTTTGGCAGGGGGGCACTCCATCGATTCGCCGGAGCCCATCTTCGGCTTGGTGGCAGCAGGTTTGGCCCATCCACACCACATTCGCCGCAATGCCACGGCCCAAGCCGGGGACGATCTGATCCTGACCAAGCCGCTGGGGATCGGGGTGATGACCACCGCTCTGAAAAAGGGTCAGCTCAGTGCGGCAGGCTACGCGGAAGTTTTGCAGGTGATGACCCAGCTGAATCGCATCGGCTCGCAACTGGCCCAGCGACCGCAAGTTCACGCCATGACGGATGTAACAGGGTTTGGCCTGGTGGGACACTTGCTGGAAGTCTGTCGCGGCTCGGGGGTGGGGGCCAGTTTGGATCTGGCTTCCATTCCGTTTTTGGCAGAAGCGCTCTCGCTGGCAGAGGCGGGGATCTTCCCAGGGGCGGCTCGTCGCAATTGGCAGGGCTATGAGGGGGTACAGGCAGAATCCCTGCCCGAGTGGCAGCAACTGCTGCTGGCAGATCCCCAAACCAGCGGGGGCTTGCTGGTGGCGGTGGATCCCGGCTACACCTCAGACCTCTTGCAAGAGCTGCACAGTGCCGGCTACCCCTACGCCCGTCGCATTGGCCGCTGCCAAGCTGGAGACACCAGAATCCATGTTACCGGCAAGATCAGCCTCAGCCCAGCGGCAGCCTGAAGAAGACCCTCTGGCAATACTGATACATTCACGCTGAACTCTCCTGAACATGGTTCAGGAAAGAAGCGATCGCATCCTGCCTATCTCTGTTCGCGTCAGCGGGACGGAGTCCAAACAGGAAGGCGGTATCCCGCAAAGCCCTGAGGAATACCCCCCGAGCGCTTTCCCCCTTCACTTCCCGGCAACCGTTGCGGTGGACTCAAGGATCAGGGGGAAACTTGGTCTACTATATCCCTCTCAATGACTTTTGCCAAACCGCCTAAAGCTCAGTAAATTCAGCAAAGTTCAGGGTTTTGGGGGTTAGAGGCATGCTCACCATGCAAAGTCTCATGCAAAGTCTCGATAGAGGGCTCAGTATGAAGATTGCGTCAAGCAGCTCTGAGAAAGTTAAAGATACCATGTGAGGCAAGGGAAGGTTGAGATATCCTGAGATCTATGAGCGAGCTTCCCCCCAGCCGTAGTCTGGTTCAGCGAGTTGAGCCTGGCCAGCTGATTCGAACCCTCAGCAGTGGGCAATTGCTGATGGTGGATCCCCAGCGGCACAACGCCCTGATCATCTGCAAGACGTTTCATGCTGAGTTTGCCGGGCCGGGTGCTGCTGTTGGGGGGCCATTGGATGTGGAGTCCGGCGGCGTTGTCCCCATTGGGGATGTGGTTTTGCTGCATCCGCAAGACCACCAAGAGCGGCAAAATGCCTATGCCAAGCGGCTGCACTGGATGCGTTGGCTGCAGCAAATCACCGACAATCCTTTGCCGGCCCAGCGGGCGCGGGTTTTGCTCTTTAGCTTAGAGGAATTTTTCTCTGCGGATTTGGTTAGCCAATTGCCCGATGACATTTTGGCACGGCTGGTGGGGGTGCTGCCCCAGACGATTGCTGCGGTGCGGATGGAGATGACGGCCCTCTACAGCCCCAGCTATTCCTTGGCAGGCTGAGCTTGTCTTGGACTGGGGAAGGGACTCGTCCTGCCAGCATGAATCGGTGACACCTTGCAGCCCTCTCTGCAACTGGAACAAGACACGATCAGCTACACTGCTGGCATTTGGTTCAACTGGACTCGACTGGAATCTTTGCCTCATGCAGTGGTGGAAACGGCTTCGCCAAAACCGATGGGCCCAAGTAGGAGCTTACATTCTCCTTGTTTTCTACGCCTGCGCCATTTTTGCCGAGTTTGTTGCCCCCTACAGCCCGCTGGAATCTCAACCGGGGGGATCCCTTCTGCCGCCCACCGCCATTCACTTTTGGGATGAATCGGGCGCTTGGATTGGGCCCCACGTTTATCCAACCCGCCAGGGGCCAGTGGATCTGGAAACGGGAGAACGCCCGCTCTTGGTGGATACCAGCCGTCCAGCCGGGATCCGCTTGTTTGTGGCCGGTACTCCCTACCGTTGGTTGGGGTTGATCCCCTCCAATCGGCATCTGTTCGGCACCGTCCCGCTGCGGCCTGTTGCAGAAGCAGGACAAGTGGGATCGCAAATCAGCGAAGAGCCACCTCTGGCACGGCTGCACCTGCTGGGCACAGATGATCAAGGTCGGGACTATTTCAGTCGCTTGGTCTATGGCGGGCGCGTCAGCCTGTTTATCGGCTTGGTGGGCATTGGCATCTCTTTCCCCATTGGTCTGCTGGTGGGGGCCATATCCGGCTACCTTGGGGGCTGGGTGGATACGCTCCTGATGCGCTTGGCCGAGGTGTTGATGTCGATTCCGACGCTGTATCTGCTGGTGTCGCTGGCAGCGGTGTTGCAGGTGAATCCGCTGACCGGGGTGCCTTTCAGCAATGCCGAGCGCTTCTTGGTGATTGTGGTGATCCTCTCTTTTGTGGGTTGGGCGGGCCTAGCCAGGGTGATTCGTGGGCAGGTGCTGTCCTTGCGAGAGCGGGACTTTGTGCAGGCAGCGCGGGTAGCCGGGGCGGGATCCCTGTATCTGCTGGTGCGGCATATTTTGCCCCAGACAGCCACTTATGTGGTGATCTCGGCAACCTTGGCGGTGCCCGGCTACATTGCGGCAGAGTCGGTGCTGAGCCTCATCGGGTTGGGGATCCAACAGCCGGATGCCTCTTGGGGCAACATGCTCTCGCTGGCCACCAACGCTTCGGTGATCATCCTACAGCCCTGGCTGGTGCTGGCCCCCACTTTGATGGTGGTGCTGACCTCTCTATCCTTTAACCTGCTGGGGGATGGTTTGCGGGACGCCCTCGATCCTCGGGAAGGGTGAGCTGCTTCCCCATTGCGCCGAGTGAGGGGAATGGAGTGGCCTGCAAATCACCGCTTTCCGTCGGGATAGAGCCGGTTTAGACCCTTGCGAGCCTTAGCATGGACATCCAGGGTGGCATCCATTTTCAGGATCTGCCGGTAAACTTGCTCGGCACGAGCCACTTCCCCTTCCTGTTCCAACTTTTCTCCTAGCTTGAGCAAGTTTTGGGCTGAGAGATCTGCCCAAGGATTCTGTTCGGCTGTTGGCTCCTGCAGTTGCCGCAGCTCTTCTAGGCGCTCTTGCACCATCGGTCGTAACAGCCAAGAGTCATCCAGATCCAAAACCTCTCGGTAGTAGCGCTGGGCCTCTTTAAAGTTCTTTTGCTCGTCGTAGGCTTCCGCCAGTTGTAGCGCCAGTTCCGCTGTGGGCTGATCCTTAAACTGGCGATGCAGTTGGTTCAGTCGCCGCACAAAGGGGGATCCCTGCTGCGGGTTTTTCAAATCCGGGGCGTGCTGAACCGGCAGATAGTCGTCCCTCTCCGCCGATGGTTGAGGGGAAGGGGCAGGCTCTGCAGCTTGAGGTCGAAGGGGCGCTTGGCGGCTGATGCTTTTGGGATCGATGGGGGTGGGCTTGTAAACCCAAATTGGCTGATCCGGAGGAGATGCGGGTGGGGTTGGGCGTGGGATCGGCTGCGGCAAGGGAATGGTCTTGCGATCCGGCGGTTCAGGAGATGGCTGCTTCAGCTCCTCAAGGGTGCTGGGAGGTTTGGGGGCCTGAAATTGAATCGCTTTGGGAGTCTCCCTGCCCTCTTGGGCCAATTCTCGGTACAGAGCGGCCAATTGAAGGTAACCCGCCTCCTCGTAGGCGGTGGCCAGCCAACGGGCATTCTCTGGGCTGGGATCCGCACGATAAGCTCGCCGGAGCAACTGCAAAGCAGTGCCGTAGTTGCGCTCTCGAATGGCTGCCCGTCCCAAACTCGCTGAGCTGACCCCGATGGTATCGCTGGCCATAGTCCCCCATCTGTCTTGGCGCCGACAATAGAGCTAAGAGTCAAGGCTGAGCTGCTGATAATTCAGGTTTTCCAAGCCAGCCACGTGGGTTGACGCTTGCTTAATATAACTGGATTCCTTGGCCATAGCATACCCTCACCAGCCGGGATGTTATCTGCTCGGACAGCTCCCTCTTGTTGAGATCTCTCGCTTTATATCAATTCAATGTCGATATTGAGGGTGGGATTGGATTGAGATCTGGATGCCAAGTTAACTTTCGGGCTAGCTTGTAGTCAGATCTTCAGCAGCAACAGGTTCTGACGCCAACATGATCCAAGACTTTCGAGAGCGGTACCCCATGGGCAGCTTGCTCACCGATCTGTTGCGGGTGGAAGAAGGGATCTACATCGTCAGAGCCCAGGTGGTGGTGAACAACACGGTTTTGGGCAGTGGCATGGCTGGCTCGAACACCGTCGAAGAGGCGGAAGATGCTGCCTTGAAGCGCGCCCTCCACCACGCAGGATTTGGTCGCCCCACTTCCTCTTTGAGTTTGGGCATGGATTCTGCTGCCGCCAGGGTGCCTTATCTGCCAACTCCTGAGTTGGCCAACGGACACGCTCAGTCTTCCCCTGCTTCTCCAGCCCCCGAGTCGATAGGGATCCCTGCAAAGCCAAGTTCCCCAGAGCTGCCCGGTCTAAGTGAGCCGGCGGCCTATGGGGATGACCTATCGGACATCATTGCCCAAACGGATGTGGAGATGCAGCGCATTGGCTGGGGCCGCAAGGAAGGACAAGAGTTTTTGGAACGTCGCTTTCAGAAGAAATCTCGCCACCAACTCAGCGACGCCGAGCTGCGGGAGTTTTTGCGCTACCTAAAACAGCAGCCCTCCCGCCTCAGCAGCGAACCCCGCTTTTGAAGTCTTCTCGGCCTTGCCGCCAAGATCTCGGGATCTGGAGATCTGGCAACTCCTATCTTCCAACTAGGGTTGTTCCGAGCCCGTTCAAGTAGCCTCTGACCCTTGCCCCCGGCCCCTCTGGAAGGGGGAGTTGGGAATCAAGCCAGCCAACTGTTTTACTGCTAGTTGGCTGCTACTTGGAATAAGCCCGTTCTACCGTCGGTGTCTTGCTGCTGCTGAAGCTAGGGCGCACCTACAATCACGCTGGTGTCTTCCATTTGCTTCACGACCGTTTCTCCCCCTTCCGAGAGCACAACCCGTCGCTCTGGCACCGATACTCCGGCCACCTTGGCGGTTTGGTAGTTTTGCCCGGCCTGCACCACAGCGGGAATGACACCTGGGCCAGAAACCAGAGCAAAGGACTCGCCGCCGATCTGTATCATCCCGGAAACCTGTACACTGCGGGCAAAGGCAGCCGGGTCGGGGGTAGGCGTTGGGATCGGGGTGGCCACTGCTACAGGCGCTCCATTGCCGTCGCCAGGAGGGGGCAAAACCGGAGGTGGAGGCAGGGGCGGCAGGACAATCTGCGGTTCAGGAGCGCGAATGTTCTGGGGCACAAAGGGATCCACACGGCCAGCCCCACTCAAGGCCCGCTGGGTTTCCTGCTCTCGATCCACTGGCGGGATCAGGCTAGAGGCAGCTTGGGTAGCCTGCAGAAGGGAGGGCACCGGCGGCGGGGGTTGATCGGGGGCGGTCTGGCCAAAGCCGGCAGGCAAGTTCACCGTTTGTTGCCGGGCGAGAGCTTGCATCTGGCTGGCTCCGCGGGCCAAGGTGGCGCTCATATCCTGTTCCCAAGTCCCTGCAGCATTCAGCCGCATGATCACAGGGCTGGTTCCCCCCCGAGACTCCACCCAAATTTCCGCTTCTGTGTCGCTCAATCGCCGCGAGCTGAGGATCCGGGATCCCGGAGGCAAGAGGGGCCGAAGCGCCAGTTCGGCCTCAGGAACAGCCTGTTCGTTGGCCAGAGCCGGGAACCAACGGGGGGCCAAAAACGCAACGCCCCCTGCCAACAGCAGGCCGGCTACAAGAAAGCAGGACAATGGGCGAGCAGGCAGCGATTTCAGCATAGAGACCACCGGGAGAGAGCATGACTCTAGTCAATAATAAGCTCAACTATACTGAAAATAATGTATAATATGTTCAGTACGGATTACTACCAGTTGATCTTTCTG